>JAYWEJ010000025.1:0-6047 GCA_043779345.1 Acidimicrobiia bacterium
GCACATTGCAGATTGCCAGGGCGTCCGCCTACGCTCGCGGTGTTGCGTGGCGAGCTACGGCGCGACGGCGCGCCGGAGCAGCAACGCTGCGAAGGCGGCCGACGGCAGTCGTCGTTCTTTTGGCACTTGCCATGACTACGACGATCGCCCAGCAGAAGCCCGCTGATGCGAACGATCCGCGCATCGGGTTGAAGCCTGGCCTGCGCGATGCCGCCGTCGCGGCGCGCGGCATCGAACTGGTCTCGACGCGGCCGCGTCCCGAAGGCTTCTACGATCCCAAGAATCCGGGTGGTGTGGCGATGCCTGGCGAGCGTCCGGCCAACGCCACACCGCCGGCGCCGCCGCCAGCCACGGCGCCTCAGACAGGCGGCGCACCTCAAACCGGCGCCGGCCCGCAGCCCTACGCGCCGAGTTCAACGGCGCCACCGGGCGCGGGCGCGCTCGATTACGCCAATTCCGATCTCGCCTTCAGCGGCACGCACATGGTCATGGGGAACTTCCATGGCTTCAACGCCTACGACATCGAAAGCGCGAAGAGCCCGCGGCTGCTCGCTTCGATTGTCTGCCCCGGCGGCCAGGGCGACGTCTCGATCTACGGCAACCTGCTGTTCATGTCGGTCGAGCAGACGCGCGGCCGCGTCGATTGCGGCACGCAGGGCGTCGCCGAAGTCGCGAGCAAGGAGCGCTTCCGCGGCGTCCGCGTCTTCGACATCACCGACATCAGGAATCCGAAACAGGTCGCGGCGGTGCAGACGTGCCGCGGCTCGCACACCCACACGCTGGTGCCGAAGGACAAGCAGACGCTGTATGTCTACGGCTCCGGCACCGGCGGCGTGCGGTCGGGTGAAGAGCTCGTCGACTGCTCAGGCGGCGATCCGAAAGAGAACGCCAACACCGCGCTCTTCAGCATCGACGTCATCGAAGTGCCGCTCGGCGCGCCGGAGAAGTCGCGCGTCGTCAACCGCCCGCGCATTTTCGCGGACGAGAAGAGCGGCAGCATCGCCGGCCTCTGGACCGGCGGCGATCATGGCCCCGGCACGCAGCGCACCAGCACCACCAACCAGTGCCACGACATTACCGTCTATCCGGAAGTCGGCCTGGCCGCGGGCGCCTGTTCGGGCAACGGCATCCTGCTCGACATTACCGATCCCGCGAACCCGAAGCGCCTCGACGCGGTGTCGGACAAGAATTTTGCCTACTGGCATTCGGCGTCGTTCAACAACGATGGCACCAAGGTGATTTTCACGGATGAATGGGGCGGCGGCACGCGGCCGCGCTGCCGCAAGGAAGATCTTCTCAACTGGGGCGCCAACGCGATCTTCGACGTCGGTCCGGACAAGAAGATGACGTTCGCGGGTTATTACAAAATGCCGGCGCCGCAGACCGACACGGAAAACTGCGTCGCGCATAACGGCTCGCTGATCCCGGTGCCGGGCCGCGACATCATGGTGCAGGGCTGGTACCAGGGCGGCGTCTCGGTGTTCGACTTCACCGATTCGAAGAACCCGGTCGAGATTGCCTACTTCGATCGCGGGCCGCTCGACCCGAAGAGCCTGATCATCGGTGGCTACTGGTCGGCGTATTGGTACAACGGCAACATCTACGGCGCCGAGATCTCGCGCGGCGTTGACATCTTCCGCCTGGTGCCGACGCCGCACCTCTCGCAGAACGAGATCGACGCGGCCATCCAGGTGCGCCAGAGCGAGTTCAACGCGCAGAACCAGCCGAGAATCACGTGGCCGGCGACGACCATCGTCGCCAGGGCGTATCTCGATCAGCTCGGCCGCACCAATGCGATTTCCGCCGAGCGCGCCAAGGCGGTGCGCGACAACCTCTCGAAGGTCGACGACCTGCGCACCGGCAGGGAGCGCAGCGCCGCCGCCACGCTCGACGCGCTGACCGCCGTCGCGGCGCAACTGGAAGCGGATGCAAAAACAAAGTCCGGCCGCGATGCGATGCGGCTGAATGCACTGGCAGAGACGTTGAAAGGCCGCGCGCAGGCGCTGCGCTAAGGAGTTGATGATGAGAGCGACGACGTTTATTGCGGCCTCGGCGATCCTGGTCTCGACCATCGCGGTCGGGTACGCAGCACCCCAGGCAGCTGCACCTCAGGCACCTTCGGCACCTTCGGCACCTTCGGCACCTCCGCTCCAAGCCGGGCCGCCGCAACAGCGGCCCGATCCGATTCCGCCGGATAACCTGCCGCGGCCCTCGACGACCGATCCGCGCGCCAACCTGAAGCCCGGCGGACCCGGTGCGAAAGCCGCAGAAGCCGCGTGGAACATGGAGCTGATCGCGAACCTGCCGAAGCCGGATGGCTTCTTCGACAAGGAAATGCCGCTCGGCACGCGGCCGGCTCCGCAGCCGGAACCGGCGCCGGGCACGCCGCGGACGCCGCCGAATCCGAATCAGCTCTCGTACACGAACTCGGATCTCGCGTTCAGCGGTAGTCATGTCGTGGTCGGCAACTACCACGGCTTCAACACCTACAACATCGAGCGCGCCAACAAGCCGCAGCTGATCGCGTCGGTGGTGTGCCCCGGCGGGCAGGGCGACGTGTCGACCTGGGGCAACCTGTTGTTCATGTCGGTCGAACAGACCCGCGGCCGCGTCGATTGCGGCCTCCAGGGCGTGGTCGCGCCGGTCAGCAACGAGCGCTTCCGCGGCGTGCGCATCTTCGACATCACCGATCTGAAGAACCCGAAGCAGGTGGCGGCGGTGCAGACCTGCCGCGGCTCGCACACGCACACGCTGGTCCCCGACCCGAAAGACAAGGGTCACATCTTCCTGTATGCGTCAGGCACCGGCGGCGTCCGCTCGGGTGAAGAGCTGGTCGGCTGCTCCGGCAAGGATCCGAAAGACGATCCGAACACGTCGCTCTTCAGCATCGACGTGATCGAGGTGCCGCTCGCCAACCCCTCGCAGTCGCGAATCGTCAATCAGCCGCGCCTGTTTGCGAGCGCCGAAGGCAATCTCGCCGGCCTGTGGACTGGTGGCGATCACGGTCCCAACACCCAGCGCACCAGCACTACGAATCAGTGCCACGACATCACGGTGTATTCGGAGATTGGCCTGGCCGCGGGTGCCTGCTCGGGCAATGGCATCCTGATGGACATCAGCGATCCGCGTAATCCGAAGCGCCTCGACTACGTGTCCGACCCGGGCTTCGCCTACTGGCACTCGGCCACCTTCAACAACGACGGCACCAAGGTCATCTTCACCGACGAGTGGGGCGGCGGCGGCCGACCGCGCTGCCGGGCCGTCGATCCCCTCACCTGGGGCGCCGACGCCATCTACGACATCGTCGACAAGAAGATGGTGCACAAGGGCTACTACAAGATGCCGGCGGCACAGACGGAGCAGGAGAACTGCGTCGCGCACAACGGCTCGCTCATTCCGGTCCCCGGCCGCGACATCATGGTGCAGGCGTGGTACCAGGGCGGCCTGTCGGTGTTCGACTTCAGTGATTCGGCGCAGGCGAAAGAAATCGCCTATTTCGATCGCGGTCCGATCAACGGCGAGGCCATGCTGTCGGGCGGTTACTGGTCGACCTATTGGTACAACGGCAATCTCTACGGCGCCGAGATGGCGCGCGGCATCGACGTGTTCCGCCTGAAGCCGAGCGAGCAGCTCTCGCAGAACGAGATCGACGCGGCCATGCAGTTCCGCCTGCAGGAGTTCAACTCGCAAAACCAGCCGAAGGTCGCGTGGCCGCCGTCATCCGCGGTTGCAAAGTCGTATCTGGATCAATTGAATCGCTCGAAGGGGATCTCGACGCAGCGCGCCAAGACGGTCACCGACGTGCTGTCGAAGGCCGATCAGCTGCGCACCGGCCGTGAAGGCAGCGCCGCCGGCACGCTGACCGCGCTCGACGCGGCTGCCGCACAGGTCGAAGGCGATGCCAAGGCCGCGAGCGGCCTCGATCAGAAGCGCCTGAACGCGCTGGCGGACACGCTCCGCCGCCGCGCCGCGAGCCTTCGCTGAGAAATAAAGAATAAAGAATACGGAATACAAAACGACAAAGAGAGAGGGGCGTGGTCGAATGCGACCAGCCCCTTTGTTTATTTTTTATTTCGTATTCTTTATTTCAGTTAATCTCTGCGCCATGCCCACACGCCACACTCGTAAGCCGGATCACAGCCGCCGATCCTTCCTGCGACGAGCCGTCGCGGGGGCGGGCGCGACCGCGGCCGCCGTGGTGGGACCACGTGTCGCCGCCCTGCAGCAGGGCAGCCAGAACGCGCCGGCCGCCGCGGGCGCCACCGTCGCGCCGATTCGCGTGCCGCCCGAATTCGCCGCGGCCAAGGCGGCGCCGCCGGTCACCTTCCAGTTTCCGATGACCGGCGCGCAGGTATTCGCGAAGGCCTGCAAGGAAGAAGGCGTGGCGGCGCTGTTTGCGTGCCCCGGCAACTACGGCGTGGTGCACGCGCTGGCCGCCGCGGGCATCCCCGCCTACGGCGGGCGTCACGAAGGATCGATGGCGCACGCCGCCGACGCGTTCATCCGCGTCACCGGTGAGATCGCCGTGTCGTCCGGCACCGAGGGTCCGGGCTTCACCGACATGATCTGCGCGATTGCCTGCGCCAACGCCGCCCGCACGCCGCTGCTGATCGTCGCGAGCAACATGTCGATCGCGATGGAAGACACCGAGGCCGGCATCCAGCTCGGCTACCAGCAGCCGACGACCGAAGGGTTGAAGAAGTACGGGAAGCGCTTGATCATCCCGCGCCGCGTCCACGAGTACACCGGCTACGCGTTCCGCCAGTTGAAGAGCGGCGTGCCCGGTCCAGTGCACCTCGACTTCCCCGCCGAGGTCGCGTCAGCGCGCTTCAAGGACGCCAGCGAGCTCGAGTTCTTCCACGACAAGTCGCACTATCGAACGGAGTCGCGGCCGCATCCGTCCCCGAAAGACATCGCCAGGGCGGTCGAGCTGATCAAGACCGCGCGGCGCCCGATCATCGTGTCGAGCAACGGCGTGTTCTACGCGAAGGCGTGGGATGCGTTGAAGCGCGTCGCCGAGAAGGCGCAAATCCCGGTCGTCGAGTCCGGCGCGATGAAGGGCCAGTTCTCGGACGCGAGCCCGCTGTCGGCGAATGCCGCGCCTGGCGCGCTCGCCAGCGCGGACCTGGTGATCCTCGTCGGCCAGCACTGCATGCCGACCGTCGGCGAGTTCGCGTTCGGGCCCGACGCCAAGTACATCCGCATCGATCAGGCGCATGAAGACATCGGCCGCAACCTGCCGATCGAGCTCGGCATCGTCAGCTGCGAGCTGGCGGCGCTCGAGGCGCTCGCCGACGCGGTGCCGGCGATGACCCATGACGCGTGGGTCGCCGAGATCGCGGCGGCGCGCCAGCGCTTCGAGGATCAGAACCTCCAGTACTACAAGACCGGTCTCAGCTACTCGGACGCGGTGCACCCGGCGGTGATCGCGAAAGAGCTCGGCGATTTCCTCTACCGCGGCAAGCTCCCGAAGGAACAGACGACGATCGCGTCCGGCGGCTACGGGATCGCGCGATTCGTCCGCCGCGAGCTGCGCGGATTCCGGCCCGGCCAGATCATGAACGGCGCCTATCAATATGGCGCGATCGGTCCGGACCTCGGATATGCCGTCGGTGTCGCCGCGGCCGTCCAGCTCGGCGTCGGCCCGCAGGCCGCGCACCAGGGCCACCCGATCATCTGCATCACCGGTGATGCCGGCTTCGGCTACACCGCGATGGAGATCGACACCATGGCGAAGTACAAGCTGCCGGTGGTCACCATCGTTTACAACAACAACGCGTGGGGCACGTGGACCGGCGCCACCGCCGATCCGAAAGCGATGCCGATTCACCTGTTCCAGGAAAACCTGCGCTACGACAAGCTGGCCGAGGCGCTCGGGGGGCATGGGGAGTACGTGACGCGTCCGGCGCAGTTCCGGCCGGCGCTCGAACGCGCCTATCAGGTCGCGGCCCGCGAAGGCCGCCCGTCGGTCATCAACTGCCAGGGGAAGAAGGAATTCTGGGATCGCGCAAAGTATCCGCCCGGAGCGATCGGCAAGGTCGAGCCCG
>JAYWEJ010000026.1:0-2555 GCA_043779345.1 Acidimicrobiia bacterium
CATCAAGGCACATCTCATCACGTTAAGAAGGCGCATCCCGAAGTGCTCAATCTGATGCTCCAGTTGCTGGACGACGGGCGGCTGACCGACGGCAAGGGCCGCATTGTCGACTTCACGAACACGGTGATCGTCATGACGTCGAACTTGCGGGACCTCGACGCGCTCCGCGGCCACTTCCGGCCGGAGTTCATCAACCGGATCGACGACATCGTGTTCTTCCACGCGCTCGATCGCGCGCACATCAAGCAGATCGTCGACATCCAGCTGCGGGGGCTGTTGAAGCGGCTGGCGGAGCGGAAGATCCACCTCACGCTCAGCGACACCGCCAAGGACTTCCTGGTGCGCGAAGGGTATGATCCAGTTTATGGGGCTCGGCCGCTGAAGCGAGCTCTGCAGCGCCTGCTGCTCGATCCGCTGGCGCTCCGCGTGCTCAATGGCGAGTTTCGCGACGGCGACACGGTTGAGGTGGATCTGGCCCGCCTCCGCCAAGGCTCCGGCGAGGCAGGCCCCGATAAGATCAGCTTCGCGAAAGGTCAGTCGGTTCATGTCTAGTTCGCCAATGCCGCCGAGCGGCTCGTCGAAAGATCGCAAGCCGGCCACGCCCAAGCCGGCGATGTTGTGGTGGGTGCTCGGGGGCCTGACGCTGTTGGCCCTTGGCCAGGCCTTCTTCCTGGCGCCGACGGGAAAGCAGATCACGTACAGCGAGTTCAAGGGAATGGTCCGGACCGGCCAGGTGGCCGAAGTCGCCGTGGGCGACACCATCATTCGTGGCGTCCTGAAGAAGGCCGAGGCCAACGGCTCGGCCAACTTCTCCACCACCCGCATCGAGGATCCCAAGCTGATCGAGGAGCTCGATGCCAACACCGTGAAGTACTCGGGCGAGACGGTCAGCCGCTGGCTGCCTGAGGTGCTCGGCTGGGTGGTGCCGCTGCTGCTGATCGTGGCGTTGTGGTCGTTCCTGTTCAAGCGCATGGGCGGGGCCGAAGGCGGCGTGATGTCGTTCGCCCGCAGTAAGGCCAAGATTCACGCCGAAGACGACGTCAAGACGACATTCCAGGATGTGGCGGGCGTCGACGAAGCGGCGCAAGAGCTGCGCGAGATCGTCGAGTTCCTCAAGACGCCGAAGAAGTACACCAACCTTGGCGGCAAGATTCCGAAGGGCGTGCTGCTCGTCGGTCCGCCGGGAACCGGCAAGACGCTGCTGGCGCGCGCGGTGGCCGGCGAGTCGAAGGTCCCCTTCTTCAGCCTCAGTGGCTCCGAGTTCGTCGAGATGTTCGTGGGCGTCGGCGCGGCGCGCGTGCGCGACCTGTTCGCCCAGGCCGAAGCCAAGGCCCCGTGCATTGTCTTCATCGACGAGCTCGACGCGCTCGGCAAGGCCCGCCAGCAAAGCGCGTTTGGCGGCCACGAAGAGCGCGAGCAGACGCTCAACCAGCTGCTCGCCGAAATGGACGGCTTCGACGCGCGCAAGGCCATCATCATCATGGCGGCCACCAATCGCCCCGAGGTGCTCGACCCGGCGTTGATGCGGCCCGGGCGATTCGATCGGCAGGTGCTGGTCGACAAGCCTGACGTGAAGGGCCGCGAAGAGGTCCTGAAGATCCACGTGCGCAATGTCAAGCTCGATCCGGCGATCGACCTGCGCAAGGTCGCCGCCCGGACGGCCGGCTTTGCCGGCGCCGACCTGGCCAACCTCGTCAACGAGGCGGCGCTGCTCGCGGCCCGCCGCGACGCCCAGGCCGTGCAGATGCGCGACTTCGACGAGGCGATCGATCGGCTGATCGCCGGCCTCGAGAAGAAGCGCGTGATGAGCACGAAGGAACGCGAGATCGTCGCGTACCACGAATCGGGCCACGCCATCGTCGCCAGCGTGCTGCCCAACATGGATCCGGTGCACAAGATCTCGATCGTCGCGCGCGGCTTCGGCGCGCTCGGCTACACCATGCAGCTGCCGCTCGAAGACAAGTACCTGATGCAGAAGGGTGACCTGCTGGCCCAGCTCGCCATTCTGCTCGGCGGCCGCGCCGCTGAAGAGATCGCGATCGGCGAGATCTCCACCGGCGCCCAGAACGACCTGCAACGCGTGACCGACATCGCGCGCTCGATGGTCACCGAATGGGGCATGAGCGAGCGGCTCGGCACGATCAACTTCGATCAGTCGCGCCGCGGCCGCTTTCTCGACCTCGGCATGCCTGCCGAACGCGGGCTGTATAGCGAAGATACCGCGCGCATGATTGACGACGAGGTCAAGCAAATCATCACCAGCGCACTGAACGAAGCCCGCCGCGTCCTGCGCGATCGCCGCGATATTCTCGAGCGCGTCACCCGCCGCCTGTTGGAGAAGGAAGTCATGGAGGGCGACGAGCTTCGGGAAATCATGATGGCCAACCCCGAGCCGACGCCCGAGCCCCTCCCCGCTCTCGCTCGCCCCGATGGGGTCTGACCCCGAGCCAGAAGTGTCGAGGGGTCTGACCCCTAGTTCTAGTCCTAGGAGCGTGTCCGAGTAATCGTCTATGGCAGCCCCGCGGATCCGTCAGTGGATCCGTCGCGCGGAGCGG
>JAYWEJ010000027.1:0-2554 GCA_043779345.1 Acidimicrobiia bacterium
TTCCCGGCGTCGAGGGTCCGATCCGCATGGACTTACCGCATCCAGGCAGAAACCCGGAACAGCTTGCGGACAACGCCGGGCTGCGCCTTCGCCTGCGTAAGGCCCTGCGTGCCTTGCCTGCCCCGTATCGCGCGATCGTGTTCCTGCGGGAGATGGAAGGACTGTCGACACGCGAGGTGGCCACGGCGATGGGTATTTCCGAAGACAACGTGAAGGCCCGCTTGCACCGCGCCCGGATCGCATTGCAGGCGGCGTTGGAGAGCGAGCGATGAGGGGCGCGACCCGACCGTCCGCGCGGTGCCGCGCGCTGTTGCTGGAACTCTCCCGCTACCTGGACGGCGATCTGTCCACCGCCCGCCGCCGCTCGGTCGAGCGTCACATGAAGACGTGCGCGTGCTGCGACATGATGGCCGCGAACCTGCGGCGGACGGTGGCGGCCTGCCGGGCCGAGGGCGCGCGACAAATGCCTCGCGATGTGCGCGCGCGCGCGGCGGCGCGGATCAGGGCGCTGGTTGCGTCTACCGGAAAGCCGTCGCCCGGCCGCAGAGACTCGCGCTAAAGCCGCGGCGGCGGTGGCTTGATCGGCGCGCGCCAGGAGACGACGCCTTTCGTCTTGACCTTCCGCTTGAAGACCTTGTCGCCATTGGTCACGTAGAGCTCGTCGAGGTTGGGCCCGCCGAACTTCACGCTCGAGAGCGAGCCGCGCTGCGGCGCCGGAATGATCGCGTGGCACTTGCCGATCTGATCGAAGACCTACACGCCCAGTGACGAGGCGATGTAGACGCTGCCGTTGGTGTCGGCGGTCATGCCGTCGGCGCTGCTCCTGGTCGCGGCGTCCGGCATGTGGACGTAGAAGTACTTCTGCTTGTGCGCGAGCGAGCCGTCGGGCTGAATCTGGAACGCCCACGAGAGCTGCGCCGCGTAGTCCGAGACGTAGAGCAGCGAGTGGTCGGGAGAGAACATCACGCCGTTGGGATACTCGATCCCTTCATCGACAATCCGCGGCTTGCCGCCCTTGGGCACGAACCAGATCTTCTTGCCTGGTGAGTCGGTGAAATAGAGATCGCCTTTGACGTTGACGGCGAGATCGTTCACGAGGACGTCTTCCGCAATCACCTCGGTCTTGCCCGCGGCGTCGTAGGCGACGATCTGCTTGCTCCGCGTCGCCCCCGCATAGAGCCGGCCGTCGGGACCGAACATCATCCCGTTCGCGCCGCTCGTGTTCTCGGCGAACACGGTGGCCTTGCCATCGAGCCCGACCTTGTGGATCCGGTTGTTGCCGGGATCGCTGAAGAACAGCTCTCCCTTGTCGTTGACGGCAGGCCCGTCGGTGGCGCGATGCCCCTCACTCACGAGCTGCCACTCCTCGCCGGGGATCAGCGTCTGGAACACGTCCTGGCGTGAGGCACCCTCGGCGTTGGCCTTAATCGGCTTCGGCCAGTCCCGCCACAGCCAGCGCACCGCGTCGGGAAACAAAGAGGTCGCGTGCCGGCCATTGTGCGCGCCGTCACCCCACTCGTGCTTGACGTCGTAGCCGGCATACTCGAACGCCGACAGCATGTCCTGGTTGGCGATGAACCAGTTGCCGGTGTAGTTGTTCAGATCGTTCGATCCGTCCTGCAGGAAGACGCGAATCGGCTTTGGTTCCGTCTTGCGGATCAGCACCGGGAATGCATGGCCGCCGCGCAGGCCGACGTAGGTGCCGATGGCGCTGAACACGCGCCGGAACGCATCCGGCCGCTGCCAGGCGGCCGCGAACGCCGCGATCGCGCCGCTGCTGTTCCCGGCAATCGCCCGATCGTTGGGATCGGCCGACAGCGTCAGGCCATGCGTCCGGGCCACGTGCGGCAGCATCTCGTCGATCAGGAAGCGCGCGTAGTCGCCGCTCACCGAGTCGTACTCGAAGCTGCGGTTCATGCGATCGAGCGCGTCGGAGGACGCCGCTCTCACACGGCCGTGCATCACGAACACGCCGACCATCGGCGTCTTCATCCAGCACGGCAAGGTGCCGGCCGCCAACGGGCAGGCCCTCGACCGCTTCAACCGCAGCTACGAGTACGACGGACTCGGCGACAGCTACGTCCGCTTCCTGCTGGAAGAACTGCTGCCCGACGTGGAGACTAAAAAGACTGGGGATGGGAAGGCGATCAAGCTGTCGAAGGACGGCAACGACCGGGCCATCGGCGGCTCCAGTTCCGGGGCGATCTGCGCATTCACGGCCGCCTGGGAGCGGCCCGACGCCTTCACGCGCGTCTTCAGCGCCATCGGCACCTACGTCGGCCTGCGCGGCGGCAACGCCTACCCGACGCTCATCCGCAAGGTCGAGCCGAAGCCGATCCGCGTCTTCCTCCAGGACGGCAGCGCCGACAGCAACATCTACGGCGGCGACTGGTGGATGGCCAACCAGGAGATGGAACGCGCGTTCGTCTTCGCCGGCTACGACGTGAACCACGTCTGGGGCGACGGCGGCCACAACGGCAAACATGCCACTGCGATTTTCCCGGACGCGCTGCGCTGGCTGTGGCGCGATTATCCGGCGGAGATCAAAGCCAAC
>JAYWEJ010000028.1:0-6036 GCA_043779345.1 Acidimicrobiia bacterium
CCGTTCGATTCCGTGCGCGGCATGTTCGTCGGCGACCCGGTGAAGACCGCGCCGCGCCCCGGGGCCGCCGCAGCAAGATAGACGCTCATGTCGCAGATCTTCGAGTCCGTCCGCCTCGCCTTGGCGTCGATCTGGGCCAACAAGCTCAGGTCGATGCTGACGCTGCTTGGCAACATTGTCGCCGTCTCGTCGATCATCACGGTGGTCGCGCTGATCACCGGTGTCAATGCGGCGGTGACCGATGCGATCGTGTCGGACCTTGGCGCGGATTCGTTCACCATCCAGCGGATGGGCATCACGCAAAACGAGGACGACTTCGAGCGCATGCGCAACAACCCGCTGGTGACGCTGGACGATGCCTACGCGGTGAAGCGGTTTGCGACGTCGATCGCGGCGATCATGGCGCAGGCGCAGACGCAGACCCGCGTCGCCTATCGCGATGAAGAGCTCGAGACGCTGCAAGTCCAGGGCGTGAGCGAGGAGTATGTCGACTTCGCCACGTTCGACGCCGAGCAGGGGCGGATGATCACACCGACCGAGGTCAAGCGCAAGCGGCCCGTGACGTTGATTGGCTGGGGCACTGCTGACCGGCTCTTCAAGGGCGCCGATCCACTCGACAAGCAGATCAAGATCGCCGGCGTGCCGTTCACGGTGGTGGGCGTCAGCAAGAAGAAGGGCGCGGTGCTCGGGCAGTCCCTCGACGAATTCGCGGTCATTCCGCTCGGCCAATATCAGAAGCTGTTCGGCGTGCGCCAGTCACTGGCGCTGATGGTCAAGCCGCGCGACCCGGCGCTGGCGAGCTTCGCGAAGGATGAAGCGCGGATCGCCTTGCGGGTCGATCGCGGGCTGAAGCCGGGCGCGCCCGACAACTTCGGCATCGTCGCGTCGGATTCAGTGCTGGACATTTTCCAGCAGGCCACCGCCGGCATCGCCGTCGTCCTGGTCGGCATTGTCGGCCTGTCGCTGCTGGTCGGCGGCATCGTCATCATGAACATCATGCTGATGGTCGTCAGCGAGCGAACGCGCGAGATCGGATTGCGCAAAGCCCTGGGCGCCAAGCGGCGCGACATCATGTCGCAGATCCTCACCGAATCGATCACGCTGTCGGTGGTTGGCGGGATTGCCGGCATCGCGCTCGGGGCGCTGTTCTCGACGATCATTGCGTCGTTGACGCCGGTGCCGTCCGCGGTGGAACTGTGGTCGGTGGCGCTCGGCGTGATCATCACCGCGGCGGTGGGATTGTTCTTCGGATGGATGCCGGCGCGGCGCGCCGCGATGCTCGATCCCATCGAAGCACTGCGGCGAGAGTAACTGATGTCGGCATTCAAGAAGCAATTCGCGCTGCTGGGCGAAACCGCCGCCATGGCGTTCGACACCATCCGCAGCAACAAGATGCGCTCGGCGCTGACCGTGCTGGGCGTGGTGATCGGCGTCACCTCGATCGTCGGCATGACCTCGCTGATTCGCGGCTTCGACAGCTCGCTGCGCAATTCGATCAACTCGCTCGGACCGAACACCATCTTCGTACAAAAGTTTGGCATCGGTAGTTTCTCGTCCAGCGCGTCGTTCATGACGCTGATGCGCCGGCCGAACATCACGCTCGAGGACATGAAGGCGATCGAACGCATGTCGACGACGATCGGCATGGTCGACATCTGGATCGGCGGCGGCGGCCCCGGCAGCCAGGCAGCGATCCAGCGCGTGTTCTACCGCGGCGAACGAACGCGGCCAATTGGCGTCATGGGGACAACGGAACGCTACGTCGAGATCAACTTCGCGAAGATGGACTCGGGGCGCACGTTCACCCTGCAGGAAGTGCAGCGCGCGCGTCCGGTCGCGGTGATTGGCTACAGCGTCTACGAGGGATTGTTCCAGAAGCGCGGCCTCGATCCGATCGGCAAGCCGGTGCGGATCGGCAACGCCGAGTACACGGTCATCGGCGTGGTCGGCAAGCGCCCCTCACCCGGCGGCTTCGCCGGGGCAGACGACTTCGCCATCATGCCGTACACGGCGTTCCGCAAACAGTTCGGCAACGAATCACGCCAGCGCGGTCCGTTCGGCATTCCCGTCATGATCGCCGTCCTCCCGAAGGAAGGCGTGTCGCGGGACGATGCCATGAACGAGGTCGAAGCGATCATGCGCATTCGTCACGGCCTCACGCTCGACAAGCCGAATGACTTCGACCTGGTGACCACGGATGCGGTGCTGGCGGTGTGGGATCAGATCTCGGCGGCGATTCTGTTGGCGCTGGTGGTGATTTCGTCGATCGCGCTGATGGTCGGCGGCATCGGCGTGATGGCGATCATGACGATCTCGGTCACCGAGCGGACCCGCGAGATCGGCGTGCGGCTCGCCATCGGCGCGCGCCGCCGCGAGATTCTCGTGCAGTTCCTGATCGAGGCGGCGGTGCTGACCAGCGTTGGCGGGCTCCTCGGGGTCCTGACCGGCAGCGCCATCGGCCTGACCGTCAACCTCATCTCGGGGTTCCCGGTCTCCCTCCCATGGTGGTCGTTCGCGCTGGGCCTCGGCTTCTCCGCCGGAATCGGCATCTTTTTCGGCATGCTCCCCGCCTGGCGCGCCTCCCGCCTCGACCCGATCGAAGCTCTTCGGTACGAATAGATCCGGATCCTGGATCCCGGTTCCCGGGTGTATGCTCCGCCGAACGGGCGATCTGTGAGCGCCCTGGAGGGTCCCGCCCATGAAGGTCTATGACGCTGCCAGCATCCGCAACGTGGCTGTAGTCGGTCACGGCGGATCTGGCAAGACACAATTGGTGTCGGCCTTGTTGTTCGACGCCGGCATGGTGAACCGGCTCGGCAGGGTCGACGAAGGCAACACCGTCACCGATTACGACGAAGAAGAAATCTCCCGCAAGCACACGTTATCCGCGAGCCTCGCCTACGCGGAGTGGAACAAGACCAAAATCAACCTGATCGACACGCCGGGCTTCGGCAATTTCTTTTCCGACGCGCGCGCGGCAATGCAGGTCGCCGACGGCGCGCTGATCGTGGTCGATGCCGTGGCCGGCGTCGAAGTGCAGACCGAAAAGGCGTGGGCGGCCGCGGACGAGCAACAACTGCCGCGACTGATCGTCCTTAACCGGGTCGATCGCGAGCGGGCATCGCTCGAGCGCACGCTCGAATCGCTGCGGCTGACGCTCAACCGCACCATCATTCCCATTCAGTTGCCAATCGGCGAAGAGCGACACTTCAGCGGCGTCGTCGACCTGGTGTCGATGAAGGCGTTCAGCTACACCGGCGACGGCTCGGGCAAGGCCAGCGAAGGCGCGGTGCCGGCCGAGATGGCAGACGCCGCCACCGCCGCGCGCGAAGTGCTGATCGAAATGGTGGCGGAAGCCGACGAATCGCTGATGGAAAAGTTCTTCGATGCCGGCACGCTGACCAACGAGGAGCTGATCAAGGGCCTGGCCACGGCGACGCGCGCCGCCAAGATCTTCCCGCTGGTCTGCACGTCGGGCATCGCGAACATCGGCGCTCAGCCGCTGATGGACGCCATCCTCGCCTACCTGCCGTCGCCCGCCGATCGCCCGTTCAGCGCGGTGGCGAACGGCGAGACCGTGTCGAAGGCGGCCGACGAGAAGGCGCCGTACGCGGCATTCGTCTGGAAGACGGTGGCGGATCAGTTCGCGGGCCGCATCACGATGTTCCGCGTCCTCCAGGGCTGCCTGAAGGCGGATTCGACCGTCGCCAACGCGACGCAGGGCACGCAGGAACGCCTCGGCCACCTGATCGCGTTGCAGGGCAAGACGCCGGCCAACGTGCCGGAGTTCAAGGCCGGCGACATCGGCGCGGTCGCGAAGCTGAAAGACACCAAGACCAACGACACCGTCGCCGACAAGGCCGCCGGCATCACGTTCCAGAAGATCCCGTTTCCCGAGCCGGTGCTGTCGTACGCGATCGAGCCGAAGAGCCGCGGCGACGAAGACAAGATCAGCACGGCGATGCATCGCCTCGAGGAAGAGGATCCGACGATCAAGTACCGCCGCGATCCGCAGACCCACGAGCTGCTGCTGGCGGGCCAGGGCCAGATGCACATCGAGGTCACCGTCGCGAAGCTGAAGCGCCGCTTCGGCGTCGAGGTGCTGCTCAAGCCGCCGCGCATCCCGTATCGCGAGACCATCACCGCGCGCGTCGAAGCGCACGGCCGCCACAAGAAGCAGACCGGCGGCCACGGCCAGTTCGGCGACTGCAAGATCAGGTTGGAGCCGCTGCCGCGCGGCAGCGAGTTCGAGTTCGTCGACGAGATCTTCGGCGGCTCGATCCCGCGCGGGTTCATTCCCGCAGTCGAGAAGGGCATCCAGGAGTCGCGGCTGCGCGGCTACCTCGCCGGCTTCCCGGTCGTCGACTTCCGCGTCGTCCTCTACGACGGCTCGTATCACGATGTCGATTCAAACGAGCTGTCGTTCAAGACCGCGGGCTGGCTGGCGTTCAAGGACGGCATGTCGCGCGCCAAGCCGACGCTGCTCGAGCCGATCATGAACGTCGAGGTCGACACGCCCGGCGACCACGCCGGCGACCTGATGGGCGATCTAAACGGCCGCCGCGGCCGCATTTCAGGAATGGAAGCGCGCGGCTTGACGACCGTGATCAAGGCGCAAGTGCCGATGTCGGAGATGCTGACCTACGAGCAGCACCTGACGTCGGTGACCGGCGGCCGCGGCTCGTATCACATGGAATATTCGCACTACGACGAAGTGCCGAATCACCTGCAGGCGAAAATCATTGCCAGCGCCAAGGCCGAGCGCGGACAGGCGGTCGAAGAGCCCGCTTAGCTGGTGGTGTTGATGCGAAGGTCGGTGATCAAGCCGTCCTTCAAGCCGTAAATCCACCCGTGCAGCTGGACCGCGTGGCCTCGCCGCCACGCGTCCTGCACGATGGTGGTGCGCGCGACGTTGCGGATCTGCTCCGCGACGTTCAATTCGGCCAGCCGATCCTCCCGCTGCTTCGGATCGGCGATCGCATCGAGCTCGTGCTGATAGTCGCGTTCGACGTCCTGGACGTGCCGCAGCCAGTTGTCGATCAGGCCGTGGGCGTCGCGCTCGAGCGCGGCGCGGATGCCGCCGCAGCCGTAATGGCCGCACACGATGACGTGCTTCACCTTCAGCACATCAATCGCAAACTGCAGCACCGACAGGCAGTTCACATCGGTGTGGACGACCACGTTGGCGACGTTGCGGTGGACGAACAGCTCGCCGGGATCCAGGCCGACGATCTCGTTGGCGGGGACGCGGCTGTCCGAGCAGCCGATCCACAGGAACTCCGGGGCCTGCAGCTTTTCGAGCCTGGAGAAGAAGGTCGGGTCGCCCTTGATCCGATCGGCAGCCCACACCCGGTTATTGTCGAGCAGCTTCGACAGCTTATCCATTCGCCAACATTCTACAGGCGGCGCGCGACCCAGGTGGTCATCGATCGCTGATTGTGGACGACGGTGGTCTTGATCGGATCCAACAGCGACCCGGCGAGGCTGGTCGTCCACGACTCGATCGCGGCGGCGTCGACCAGAAATCGATCCGAGCCATCGGGCAGGCGATACCGCCCATCACCGAGCGCGGCGACACCGGACTCGCTGCCGATCGTGCTGGCCAGCCGCGCGACGAACATCCCGCCCGGCTTCAGGACGCGCCACAGCTGCCGCAGCATCGCCTCGAAGTGCCGAGCGTCGCGCGCGAAATGCAGCACCGCGCTCGCGATCACGACATCGGCATGCGCGTCAGGAAACGACGTCTGCTCGATCGGCTCGACCCGAAAGTCACAGTCGCGGCCGGGCGCCAGCGACGCCGCCATCGCCTGCACTTGCTGGACCGCGTTGGCATCGGCGTCGTTGCCGCAGACGTCGTAGCCTTGGCGAAGCAGAAACACCAGATTGCGGCCGCCGCCGCAGCCGGCGTCGAACACGCGCATCCCCGAAGCGATCCGCCCGCGCAGCAGCTGATCGAAGACGTAGATGTCGATGTTGCCGAACTCGTCCTGGAGGTTCATCGCAAAGAAAAAGGCCCCGACGCATTGTGCATCGGGG
>JAYWEJ010000029.1:0-6032 GCA_043779345.1 Acidimicrobiia bacterium
CTTCAACTGGTTCGAAAGTGCAAGAGGTTCAAAAGTTCGGGCTCAGGGAGCCAGGATCAGCCGGTGTCGTGAGGCCGCGGTGACGGCGCCGCGGGAAAAGGCCTGTGTCCGGTACTGGCCCGTTCGCCAGGTCTCGTTCTGGTCGAAATAGAACGGGCTCATCGGGTGGCCGGACTGGCCGGCCGGCATGGCGACGCGGGAGTCGTCCCACTGCCCGACGTCGAAGAGCTGCCGCCACGACGGGTATTCCCAGGCCGCAAAGGGCGTCAGCCGGTTCCAGCTGACGCGCATCACCGTCGTGCCGTCGCCGTCAATCGGCACCGGGCCGCGGCTCAGGAACCATCGGAACGGGAACGCGATGTTGCCGAGCGGATGGCTGAAGCGCGCCGCGTGCACGCGATCCCAGCCGCGGCTCGATTCGCCGCCGAAGTCGCCTTCGAGCTGATCGTCGGCGTCGCGAATCGCCAGCAGGAAGATGTCGTCGCGCGACTCCTTCTTCTCCACCGTAATGATGTCGTCCCACCACGGCGAATTGCGATCGCCGATAATCGTGTAGAGCCCGGCCGGCTTTTCCGCGCCGGCCCACTCGTAAAACTTCATGAACAGCGACTCGTCCATCTCGTCGACGAACGCCCGCCGCCACAACGCATGTTCGAAGGCTTGGTACAGCGACACGATCGGTCGCGCATCCACCACCCGATCCCACTTCGAGAGTTGGTCGAGCATCGAGGCCGAGCCGGCTTCGCCGCTGGTTGATCGAGCGAGCTTGATGGCGTCGGCGGCACCGGCCAGCACCGCGTCGGCGGCGAGGCTGCGGCGATCGGTCTGCAGCGCGGCCATCGCGTCGAGATCGACGCCTTCGGCCTTCGCCAACTGCTCGCGCAGCCGCGAGGCGCGGAAGCCGGCGGTCCAGTCGCGCGTGATCAAGCCGCCGAACGTGCGATCGACTTCGTTGTTGGCCGAGTAGATCACGCCCGACGACGGATTGAACAGGCGCGGCAGCGCGCCGGGCTCGATCGAGCCGCTCCACGGCGGCGCCGAGTTGCCGTCGGCCGGCATGGTGCCGTCGCCGGACGCGCGCACCGGCAGCCGTCCCGACATCGCGTAGCCGATATTGCCGTCGACGTCGGCGTAGACGATGTTCATCGACGGCACGGCGAAGGCCGAGATCGCGCCGGTGAATGTCGGCCAGTCGGTGGCGCGATTGATCGCTTCGAACGCGGTCGCCAGATCACCGCCGACATCCCACCGGATCGAATAGGCCTTGCGCTCTTCCGCGGGACGATCGGTGGGCGACAGCCAGGACGGCGGCGCTTCCCAGTCGAGATCGTCGGCGGCGAAAATCACGCCGTTGCGGGTCTTCCACACCTCGAACGGGAACGGCGCGCTGCGCCCGCTCACCGGAATGTCGGCCTTGGTGGTTTCGATCGGCACCCACTCGCCGCGATACATCGCCCGCTTCTTCGCGACGTCGACGCGCTCGACGACGAGATCCTGGACGTCGGCGCCGGTCGCCGTCATGCCCCACGCGATGCGCGCGTTGTGCCCGAGCGCGATGAACGGCACGCCGGGAATCGTCACGCCCATCACGTCAAGACCGGTCGCGACGAGATGCATCTCGTACCATACCGACGGGAACTCAATCTGCAGGTGCGGATCGTTCGCGAGGATCGGCCGGCCGGCCTTGGTGCGGCCGCCCGCCAGCACCCAGTTGTTGCTGTTGCCGCGACGCGCATTCGACGACAGCCATTCCAGCCCAGGCACGAGCGGGGTCTGACCCCGCTTGTCAGCCTGGACGGATGCCGGGCGATGTTGAAAATCGGGGTCTGACCCCGCTTGCAGGATCGACGGCGCCGACGAGGGATACACGCCGGTCAGCTGTCGCGCGGTCGATTCTCCAAACTTCGCCGTGAGCGCCGAGCGCACCAGCTCCGCCTGGTGATTCTCCGCGAGCCGCCACGTCAGCAATCGTCCAACAGCCAGCGAGTCGATCGGCTCCCACTCCGGCGGCGTGATGCCGAGCAGCTGGAACTCGATCGGCCGCATCCGCCCGACCATCGTCGCGGTCGTCGCGTTGACGCCGGCCGCATAGCGCTCCAGCGCCAGCTTCACCTGGGGGGACACCCGCTCCCACTCCGCGACGGCCGCCTCGCGCAAACCGAGCGTCACGAATCGCTGATCGAAAGGGAGGGTCGTGTCGCCGAGCACTTCCGACAGGCGCCCCATCGTCACGCGGCGGTAGAGCTCCATCTGCCACCGGCGATCGCGCGCGTGCAACACGCCTGCGGTAAACCACGCGTCTTCGATGTCGTAGGCATACACCGACGGGACACCGTGCGCGTCGAACATGACTTCGACCGGCGCCTTGAGACCCGGGACTTGGAGCTGGCCGTCGAGGATGGGGAGCGAGCTGCGAACCCACCACCATCCGGAGACCCCGGCTGCAATCACAAGTACGATCGTCAGAACGATTAGCCATCGTTTCATGCGTGTAACTTGCCGCCCTCCGGCGGTTCGACTAGGATGGGGGGCTGGGTGAGCCTAATTGACGTATCCATTAGGTTTACGTCTTATCGGGCGACAGCACGGTAGACCTTACACCGATTTTTCATTTTCCGGAGACCTCTCGTGATCGAGGTTCAGCACCTTTCCAAGAAATACGGCCCATTTACGGCCGTGGACGATGTTAGTTTTCGGGCGGAGTCTGGCGAGATTCTTGGTTTTCTCGGCCCGAACGGCGCCGGCAAGACCACGACCATGCGGATCATCACGGGCTATATGCCGGCGACCGGCGGCAAGGCCACGGTCGCGGGATTTGACGTGTTCGATCAGCCGCTCGAGGCCAAGCGGCGCACGGGCTACCTGCCCGAGACCCCGCCGCTCTATCCCGACATGACCGTGCGCGAGTACCTGCGCTTCGTCGCCAAGATCAAGGGCGTCCGCGCCAACGTCAACGATCGCGTCGACGCGGTGATGAAGAAAACCTGGGTCGCCGACATGGCCAATCGCCACTGCGGCAAGCTCTCGAAGGGCTACAGGCAGCGCGTCGGCCTGGCGCAGGCGTTGATCCACGAGCCGGAAGTGCTGGTGCTCGACGAGCCGACCGCGGGTCTCGATCCGAAGCAGATCATCGAGACGCGCCAGCTGATTCGCGAGCTCGCCGGCACACACACCATCGTGCTGAGCACGCACATCCTTCCCGAGGTCGCGCAGACCTGCCAGAAGGTCGTGATCATCAACAAGGGCAGGATTGTGGCGACCGACTCGCCGCATGCGCTGACCGAGCGGCTGCGCGGCGCCGCCAGGATCTTCGTGCAGGCGCAGGGGCCGGCGGACGACGTGCAGCGCGCGCTGCAGGGAGTCACCGGCGTCGTCCGGGTCAATCTCGGCGAGCGGCGCGATGACGTCGGCAATTTCGACGTCGATACCGAAACGGGCGTCGAGATCCGTGGCGAGGTGGCGAGCGCGATCGTCCGCAACGGCTGGGGGCTCCTCGAGCTTCGGCCGATCGGCATGAGCCTCGAAGACGTCTTCCTCAGCCTGACGACCGAAGAGATCGAAGCGGAGGACGTCAAGGCCCAAGCGGTCGTCACCGACCACGGGGAGGTGAGCAATGCGTAACATGGTCGCGATCGCCCAGCGCGAGCTGAACGCCTACTTCAGAAGCCCGATCGCCTACGTGATGATCGGCTTCTTTCTGATCCTGTTTGGCTTCTTCTACGCCGTGCCGCTGTATTACTTCGTCCAGCAAAGCGCGCAAATGGGGCAGAGCCCCGGGCCGATGAACATGAACCAGCAACTGATCGGACCCACACTGGCCAACACCACAGTGATCATGCTGTTCTTCTTCCCGCTGATCACGATGCGGACCTACTCCGAGGAGAAGCGATCCGGCACCATTGAGCTGTTGCTGACGTCACCGATCACGGACGTCCAGATCATTCTCGGTAAATTCTTTGGCGCGTTGTTGCTGTACCTCGCGATGATCGCATTGACCGTGATTCACCTCGCGATTCTCTTCTATTTCAGCGATCCGGAATGGAAGCCGATTGCCACCGCATACCTTGGCCTGATTCTGATGGCGAGCTGCTTTCTGTCACTCGGGATGTTCATTTCCAGCCTGACCAAGAACCAGATCGTCGCGGCGATGGCCACGTTCGCGGTGTTCCTGATGTTGTGGGTGATCACGTGGATCAGCCCGTTTGTGGGGCCGACCACCCAGGCGGTGCTGAATTATCTGTCGCTCACCGAGCATTTCGACGACTTCTCGAAAGGCATCATCGATACCAAGCACGTCATTTACTACCTGAGCTTCACGGCCTTAGGCCTGTTCCTCACCGCCAAGTCGATGGACAGCGAAAGGTGGCGAGGCTAGTCATGCAGAAAGCCTTCGGCATCATCGGTTGGATCGGCACGGTGCTGGTGTTCGGCGCCGTCGCGGTCCGTGTCGCCGTCCGCCTGAATTACCTCGATGCGGACCTGAATCAGTACGCCACCTACGCGGCCTGGGCCGGGCTCGTGGCGGTGCTGATCTATATGGCCGGCCAATGGCGCGACGTCGCCGAGTTCTACAAGGGACGGAGCGCCCGCTACGGCACCGTCTCGATCATCAGCGTCGTCGTGTTCCTCGGCGTCCTGATCGCGATCAATTACCTCGGCACGCGCCAGAACAAGCGCTGGGACCTGACCGCGAACCAGGTCTACAGCCTGTCGGATCAGACGATCAGGATTCTGAAGGAGCTCAAGGAGCCGGTCAAGGTCACGGTCTTCGAGCGCAACGATCAGCAGGCCGTGCACAAGAATCGGTTGCAGGAGTATCAGTATCAGACGACCCAGCTGACGACTGAATTCATCGATCCCGATCGTCAGCCGACGCGCGCCGCCGGCGCCAAGATCGACGCGCTGCCGACGATCCTGTTCGAATACCAGGGGCGCACCGAGCGGGTGACCTCGACGAACGAGCAGGACCTCACCAACGCGCTGATCAAGGTGACCACCGGCGCCGCTCGCAAGGTCTATTTCCTGCAGGGCCACGGCGAGAAGGACACCGCGTCAAGCGATCGCGGCGGGCTGAGCGCGGCCGTCGAGCAGATGAAACAGGACAACTTCTCGTTTGAGCAGCTGGTGCTGGTCCAGAAGCAAACGGTTCCCGACGACGCGACCATCGTCGTGATGGCGGGGCCGACCACGGATCTGTTCGCTCCGGAGATCGAGGCGCTCAGCGCGTATGTGGCCAGGGGCGGCAAGCTGATGGTCATGCTCGATCCATTGCTGAAAGGGCCGGCCCAGCCCCTGCTCACGCAGTTCCTCGCTGACTGGGGAATCCGGGCCGGGTCTGATGTGGTCCTTGATATCGCCGGGCGCGCGAAGCTCGGCGCCGACGAATCGGTCACGGTGGCCGCTGAGTATCCGTCGCACCCCATCACCGCGGGCTTCCGCGTCGTGACGGCGTTTCCGATGGCGCGCTCGATGGCGCCGATCGAAGGCGGCTCGAACTCCCGCATCGCGCAGCCGCTCGTGAACACCAGCGACCAGAGCTGGTCCGAAGCGGACCTGGCTGGGCTCGCTACGGCGAAGGCGAAGGTCGCATTCGACGCCGACAAGGGCGACAAGCAGGGGCCGATCGCGGTCGGCGCCGCGGTGTCGGCGCCGGCAACCGTGACGCCGCCGCCGCCGCCGGGAAACTCGACACCGGCGGCGCCGGATTCAGAGCGCAAACCGGAAACGCGCATCGTGGCGCTCGGCGATTCGGACTTCGCCACCAACGAGACGATCGGCTTTGGCGGCAACCGCGATTTCTTCATGAATGCGCTGAACTGGCTGTCGCAGCAGGAGAACCTGATCGCCATTCGCCCCCGGCAGCCGCTGGATCATCGACTGACCCTTACCGAAGATCAGACGTTGCTGATTCTGATCCTGAGCCTGCTGGTAATTCCTGGCCTGGTGTTCGCATCGGGCATCTATTCGTGGTGGCGGGGGCGGTAACTGATGCGAGGCCTCACTTCCACCCTGATCCTCGTCGTGGTCCTCGC
>JAYWEJ010000030.1:0-2551 GCA_043779345.1 Acidimicrobiia bacterium
ACGCCGCTCATGAGCATCCGGCGCAGATTGTTCGCGATGCCCATCGCCGTCATGGCCGGCGTCTCGCCGTCGTTGCGCGCGTGGATGCGACCCGCGGCATTGAAGTACGAGTTGACATGCACGTGACCGTCAATGAGTCCGGGCATGATCGTGGCCGCGCCAAGGTCAATGACGAGGTTGCCCGGCTTCGCCGCCGTCCGTGCTTCGCTGCCAACCAGCACATCCACGATCCGGTCGCCGCGCACCACGACGGCGGCGTTGGCAATGCGCACGCCGCGTCCGTCGAGCAGCATCGCCGCGCGAATGACCGTGGTCGCATGGTCCTGCGCCTGTGCGAGGGCGGCCAGGCAGAGGGCCGCGATCGCGGCAAGCACCCCGTTCCGGTTCCGGCGGATCTTTTTCATGTCCACGAAGCTGGTGTCCCGAATCACGAAGCGCGAGGATGCACCGCGTCACGCCGCCTTCGAAGTCCTGATGAAATCGCGCCGACGGGTCTCTGTTAGGCGGCGTAGACCTCGAATAGCCCCGCGGCGCCCATGCCGCCGCCGATGCACATCGTCACGAGGCCTACGCCGCCACCCTGGCGGCCAAGTTCGTGAATGAGCTGCGTGGTCAGCTTCGCGCCCGTCGCCCCCAGCGGGTGACCTAGCGCGATCGCGCCGCCGTTCACGTTTACGATGTCCGGCGGCATCTCGAGATCGCGCACCACAGCGACCACCTGCGCCGCAAACGCCTCGTTGAACTCGATGAGCTTCACGTCCTTCATCGTGAGGCCCGCGCGCTTGAGCGCTTTGGGCACCGCCTTGATCGGACCGATACCCATCACATCGGGCTCGACGCCCGCGGCGGCGAACGTGATGAAGCGCGCCAGCGGCTTGAGACTGAGTTCCTTGGCGCGATCCGCGCTCATCACCATCAGCGCCGCCGCGCCATCGGAATACGGACTCGCGTTCCCCGCCGTCACCGTGCCGTTTGTCTTGAACGCCGGCTTGAGCTTGGCCAGCCCCTCCTTCGTCGTCTCCGCACGCGGCAACTCGTCGCGAGTGAACGACACGGGCGTCTCCTCTTTCTTCGTTCCCGTCCACGAGACGTTCACCGTCGGGATCGGAACGATCTGACCGTCGAAGCGCCCATCGCCGAGCGCCTTCGCTGCTTTCTGCTGGCTCGCCAGCGCCCACGCGTCCTGTTCATCGCGGCTCACTTTCCACCGTTCGGCCACGCGCTCCGCCGTGAAGCCCATCCCGATGTACGACTCCGTGAGTTCGGGCGACAGCCGAGTGTGATATCCGGACATCGGCACCTGGCTCATCATCTCGACTCCGCCCGTGAGCACGACGTCGGCCATACCGCTCATGATTTCCTGCGCGCCAAGCGCGACGGCCTGGAGACCCGACGCGCAGAACCGATTGATCGTCGCCGATGGCACTTCGATGGGAATGCCGGCCTTGAGCGATGACAGCCGGGCGACATTGAGCCCCTGCGACGCTTCCGGCATGGCACATCCCCAAAAGATGTCGTCGACCATCGCGGCGTTCATGCCGGCCTTCTCGATCGCTGCGCGCATGACCCGCGCAGACAGATCCGTGGGATGGACGCCGGCAAGCGATCCGTCTTTCTTGCCGCGGCCGACCGCCGAGCGAACTGCGGAAACGATTACTGCTTCTTTCATGCGATTCTCCAATGACCGTCCGGTCCCCAGTCCCTAGTTCCTGAGCGGTTTGCCCGTCTTGAGCATGTGCGCGATGCGCTCCTGCGTTTCCTTCGTTCCCAACAACGTCAGGAACGACTCGCGCTCGAGATCGAGAATGTCCTGCTCCGTCACCGTCCGCGGCGGCCCGTCGCCGCCGCACAGCACATAGGCGACTTCGCGCGCGAGCCGCACCTCGAACTCCGTGATTTGCCCGGCCTCGCGCATTGCCCACGCCGCGTATTGAAGATTTCCCAAACCTTCTGCGCCAACCGCCCGGATCGTCCGCGGCGCGGGCGCCACGTATCCGGGCGCCAGCGACAGCACACGACGCTTGGCATCGGCGACGAGCAGGTCGCGATTCATCGAGATCGCGTCGCGCTCACGCAGGAACCCCAGCTTGCGCGCTTCCAGGGCGCTGCCGCTCATCGTCGCCTGCGCGATCAACTTGAAGGCGCGTCGGACAGCGTCAAATGGATCCGCCTCGTCGTACGGCGACAGATCGCCGGTGAAGCGGAACAGCATCTCTTTGGTGCCGCCGCCGCCCGGGATCAATCCCACGCCAACCTCCACCAAGCCCATGTACAACTCGGCGTGCGCTTGCAGTGCGTCCGCGTGCAACGAGAACTCGCAGCCGCCACCCAGCGTCAGCCCGAACGGCGCCATCACCACGGGGAACGGCGCGGACCGGATCGCCATCGAGCAGCCCTGGAATTCGCGCACCGCCGCGTCGAGCGCTTTCCAGTCGCCCTTCGCCGCCAAGCCGCCCACCATTCCGAGATCGGCGCCGGCCGTGAACGTGCGCGGGTCGTCGTTGCCGATCACCAGCCCCGCGCCGCCATCACGCTCCACCCGGGCCAGCGA
>JAYWEJ010000031.1:0-6029 GCA_043779345.1 Acidimicrobiia bacterium
CCGACGGTGTCGATGATCTTCGGCATCAACACCTCGCCGCTCGCCGGCCGGGACGGCCAGTACGTGACGTCGCGCCACCTCAAGGAGCGCCTCGACAAGGAGCTGCTGGGCAACGTGTCGCTGCGGATCGAGCCGACCGACACGCCGGAACAGTTCAAGGTGCTCGGCCGAGGCGAGCTGCAGCTGGCGATCCTGATCGAAATGATGCGTCGCGAAGGCTTCGAGCTGCAGGTCTCCCGGCCGGAGATCGTCGTCAAGGAAATCAACGGCGTCCGCATGGAGCCGGTCGAGGATCTCGTCATTGACGTCGCCGAGGATTTCCAGGGCGTCGTCATTTCCGGATGCGGCATGCGGCGCGGCACCATGACCAACCTCGTGAACCACGGCAGCGGCCGGGTGCGCATGGAGTTCCGCATTCCGGCGCGCGGCCTGATCGGCTTCCGCTCGCAGTTCCTGACCGAGACCAAGGGTACCGGCATCATGAATCACCTGTTCGCCGGCTGGGAGCCGTGGCACGGCCCGATCCCGTCGCGGTCGACCGGTGGCCTGGTGTCGGATCGTGTCGGCATCACCACCGCGTATGCGCTCGCCAACCTGCAGGAGCGCGGCGTCATCCACATCGAGCCGGGCACGCCAGTTTACGAAGGCATGCTGATCGGCGAGAACTCGCGCGACAACGATCTGGACGTCAACGTCACCAAGGAAAAGAAGCAGACCAACATGCGCGCGTCATCGGCGGATGAAGCGATCCGCCTGGTCCCGCCGCACATCATGGGCCTCGAGCAGGCGATCGAATTCATCAACGACGATGAGCTGGTCGAGGTGACGCCGAAGAATATCCGCCTGCGCAAGCGCATCCTGGCCAGCAACATGCGGCCGAAGAAGGGCGCTCAGGAATGATCGGGGGCCGGGAACCGGGGACCGCGGCTCCCGGATCCCGTCTCCCGGGTCAGAAGCCGAATCTGAAATTCAACTGCGCCGTTCGCGTCGGCCCCTCGTCGCTGACGTCTCGCAGCCGGAGGAACGTCGCCGGCAGCCGCTGATCGACCGACGGGTTCGCGAAGTTGGCGCGATTGGTCACGTTGAACACGTCGAGGAACGCGTCGAGCGTTCGCGCGCCACCAAGACGGATGCGATAGCCGCCGCGCAGATCGAACTGCGCGTAGTCCGGACCACGTGTGCCGGCGCGGCCGCCGTTGTATTCCACCGTGTACGGAATGATGTGTGGCGCGCTGGCATCGGGACCGGCGCCGGTATAGGAGCCAGCGGCCAGGTATTCGTTGTTGGTCGAGCCGTTGCGGTCGTTGTCGAACGTCGTGTTGCGCAGCGAGATCGGCGTCCCGCTACGGGCGCGGAACACGCCGCTCAGCTTCAGGCCGCCGGTGCGCGGCACATCGTAGCTGCCGGTGAGGGTGAGAATGTGCGGGCGATCGACATTGGTCGGTCCGTACTCGTTGTCGAGATTGAGATCGCCGAGGAATTGTGACTCGGCGAGATCCGCCTGGCCGGTCGGCAGGTTGCCGCGGCCGCGCGAGTAGGCGTAGGAGATGCGCGCCTGCCAGTTGTTCGCGTAGCGCTTGGTGCCGGAGAACTGGATGCTGTTGTAGTTGATCTCGCCGACCGGCTCGATCGTCTGCACGCTGGCCGCCCACTCGCCGACCGTCCCGATCAACGGGTTGGTGCGCGTGTTGGCATTGGTCGCGAGCGTGCCCTGGCGGACCAGCGGGTTGAGCTCCTTCAGGACGTACTGGTTCCGCTGCTCCGAACGGATGAAATCCACCGACGCGCCGATCGTCGTGCTGAGCTGCCGTTCATAGCCGATGCTGTAGGTTCGCGAGAAGGCGTTGACGCGATTCGGGTTGTCGAACCGCACCGTGCCGCCGTTGCGGGTACGCGCTCCAGCCGGGAACTGGGCGTTGAGCAGCGTGCGGTTCACCGTTGCACCGTTGATGAGGAACGGATCCGTCGGCAGAACGCCCTGGCGCGGCCCGGTATCGAAGTTGTTGGTCGGGAACGAGGCATTGAACGACCTCGAGAAGCGGCCGTTCGAGAACATGTTGGTGAGGAACGTGTATGACGTCCGCTGGTAGAACACGCCGGCGCCGCCGCGAATTGCCGACCGGCCCGCCTCATCAAGCGACCACGCGAACCCCAGACGAGGGGAGATGTTGTTGAGATCCATCGGGTAGCCGTCCGGGTCGCCGGCAAACATCGGGTTGTCCTGGTTGGGCGTCGGCAGCACTTCGAGGTCGTAGCGTGCGCCGGCGTTCAGGGTCAGGCTGTTGTTGAGCTTCCAGCGATCCTGCGCGAACATGCCGATGAAGTGGCCCTTCATCAGGAAATCCACGGGGCCGGGCACGCGAACCGTAAAGCGCTCCGGATACGTGCGCGGGTTGTTGCGATCGAACGGCACGTCGGTGTTGAAGGTGAACGTGCCATTCTGATTCCCGAAGTCCTGCACCCGCAGCGTCGAGTACAGATAGTTGATCCCGAACTTCAGGTCGTGATCGCCGCCCTTGCCCGGAATGAACCACGCAAACACGTTGTCGGCGCCGTAGGCGACATCGAGACGTCGGCTGGCGCGCGCGCTCTGCTGATCCTGGAACGACAAGTAATTCAGCTGCGGCGGCAGCGTGTCCTGTGGCTCGCCGGCATTGAATCGCGGATTACCGAAGAACACGTCCTCCTTCACCGCGGAGACGCGGAACGTGTTGACCCTCGTCGAGCCAATCACGGACGTCAGGTTGCCGACCAGCGTCCAGTCGATATCCGTCTCGGCCTCGTGGCGCGACGGCGTGTGGTTGGTGTCCTGGATCTGCAGCGGCTGCGGGGACGTTTCGCGCAGCCAGCGCAGGCCCCAGGTGTTGCCGGTATTGATCTGATGATCGCCGCGCAAGAAGGTGTTCCAGACGCGCGAAATCTCCACGTCGGTGCGGTTCAAATCGGGACGCGACGGAACGTTGGTCGTCACCGACGAATCAAGGGATACCCGTTCGAGGCTCCCGAAGAAGTGAGCTTTGTTTTGAATGATCGGGCCGCCTAGCGTGCCGCCCCACTGCTGTTGCTGCGACGGCGCCTCGTCGAGGCCCTCCTTCTCGGCAAAATACTCGAGCGCCGACATCCGCTGATCCTGGAAGAACATGAACGCGCTGCCGTGCAGCGCATTGGTGCCCTGCTTCGAGACCGAGTTGACGATGCCGCCCGAGGTGAGGCCGTACTCGGCGTCGAACTGGCTGCTCAGCAGCTGGAATTCCTGCACCGCCTCGACCGGCACGCGCGCCTGGGCGCCGCCGTTGCCGCCGTTGAACGTATCGTTGTTGTTCGACCCGTCCATCGTGTAGTTGACATTGCGCACGTTCTGGCCGGCGACGCTGATCGAGTCGGCGCCAAAGGTCGTGGCCGAGATCGTCGCGACGACGCCCGGCAGCATGCCAAGGTAGCCGGCAAAATTGCGGTTGAACGATGGTGTATCGATGAACTCCTGCGAGCTGATGCGCCCGCCGATTTCCTGTGACGTCGTGTCGACGAGGGGCGCTTCCGCCGAGACGGTGACCGCTTCCGTCAATCCGCCGACCTCGAACTTGAGCTCCACTGGCGTGGTGCGCCCCACCTCCAACCGGACGTCCCGCTGGCTGTACTTTTTGAAGCCCGCAAGCTCTGCCGACACCTCGTAGACGCCGGGTGTCATGCCGCTCATCAGGAAGGTGCCGTCGGCGCCGGTGACCGCCTCTCGAAATAGTCCGCTGCCCTGGTGACGCACCACCACGCTGACGCCCGGAAGCACGGCGCCCTGCTGATCCATCACCCTGCCTCTGAGTTCCGCGGTGCCCTGCTGCGCGACTACCGGAGCTGCGAGAAGAAGTACGCCGACGAGCGCGGAGACGATTCGCGACAACATGTCCAACCTCCAGGAATCAAGAACAGCGACGGCGCTCGCCAACAACGACAGGCGAACCATACCCTGCAACCCCGGCAGGATCAAGACGGGCCGACACGGTATTCCGGCATTCGTCCCTGTCGGGCTGATTTTCTACCGGATTACGGGAAGATGCCCATCTCGGTGTAGCTGCGCGCGACCTTGTGGATGGCGGACACGAACGCCGCGATGCGCAGGTCGGGAATGCCCTTGGTCTGCCGTTGCGTGTTGAGCAGATCGTGGAATGCCCCGATCATCGTTTCCTCGAGGCCCGAGTTCACAAGATCCGCCTCGTCCGGTCCCTTCGCGATTCTGCCGCGCTCCGCATCCGTGAACTTGCGGCCGGTCGCCTCTTCGATCGCCTTCAGCATCGTCAGCTCGTTGGCCTGCTCGTGGCGCTTCTGCATGCGGCCGAAGCGCACGTGCGACAGGTTCTTCAGCCACTCGAAGTACGACACCGTGACGCCGCCGGCGTTGCAGTAGATGTCGGGGATGACGAGCATCCCTTTCTGGCGGAAGATCGGATCGGCCTCCGGCGTCGTCGGCCCGTTGGCGCCTTCGAGCAGGATTTTCGCCTTGATGCGCGGCGCGTTCTCCGCCGTCAGCACGCTTTCGAGCGCCGCCGGCAGCAGCACGTCGCATTCGAGCTCGAGCGCCGTGGCGCTGTTCTCGATGTTGGCGGCGCCCGGGAAATTGAGGATCGATCCCGTCGCCTGGCGATGGTTGAAGACCTCGTCTTCGTTGAGGCCCTTGGCATTCATGATCGCGCCCTCGCGCTCGGCGATCGCGATCACGATGGCGCCGCCCTCGCGGCAGAACTTCGCGGCGTGGTAGCCGACGTTGCCGAGCCCCTGGACGACGATGCGCTTGCCGTCGAGGCCGCGTGACAGTCCGAGCCGCTTCATTTCGTCCGGTTCGTTACAGGCTTCGCGCAGCGCGAAGTACAACCCGCGCCCGGTCGCTTCCTTGCGTCCGCGCACGCCGCCCTGCGTCACCGGCTTGCCGGTCACGCAGCCGAGCGCGTCGAGCTGGCCGGGATTGAGCGCCGAGTAAGTGTCGGCGATCCACGACATCTCGCGCTCACCGGTGCCGTAATCCGGGGCCGGCACGTCGATGCCGGGGCCGAGGAAGTTTTTCTTGGTCAGCTCGTGCGCGTAGCGGCGGGTGATGCGCTCGAGCTCGTCGAGCGGATAGTTCTTCGGGTCGATCTTGATGCCGCCCTTCGCGCCGCCGAACGGGACGTCGACGATTGCGCACTTGTAGGTCATCAGTGCGGCGAGCGCCATCACCTCTTCCTCGTAGACATCCGGGCTGTAGCGGATGCCGCCCTTGACGGGCATCTTGTGCTGGCTGTGCTCGACGCGCCAGGCGCGAATCACTTCGATCTCGCCGCCGGCGCGGCGCAGCGGGAAGTCGAAGCGGTAGACGCTGTTGCAGACGCGAATCTGCTCGAGCAGCCCGTGCGGGTAATTCGTGAACTTCGCGGCTTCGGTGAAGTACTGCGTGACCTGATCGAAGAAGTTCGCTTGTCCGCTCATGCGCTGATTGTAACGGGGACTGACCCCTTTACAGTTCGCAGGAACTGCGACGTTTTTGGGGGGTGCGATGTCAGTCTCCGTTACAAGTGCAGTACACTGAGAACGTATGTCGTCTCCTGAAGAAGTTCGACCGGCGCGGGTCTGGCGCCAGATGCCCTCCGAGCTGCGCACCTCGGCCGCCAGGGCGTTCTGGGCCGACGAGCAGGGCGCCCTCGAACAAGCCGAAGCGGTGGCGCTGATTTCCCGCCAGATCAAATTTCGGCCGAAGAGCGTGATCACCCTGCCGCTCGACAAGAAAGCACGGCACCTGGCCGGGCTGACCCAGGTGTCGGACCTGCTGGCGGCGCGCTTGATGATCGCGTATCACCTCGAGCACCAGCGGCCGATGATGGGCGCGTTTCTCGATCTCCTCGGCATCGCGCACGAGGACGGGCTGATCAAGGACGAGGACCCGAAGAAGCCGGACGACGCCACGCTCGACAAGGCGGTCACGGACCTGTCGGCGAAATTTCCGAAGCCGGACGTCGCGCGGTATTTCTGGGCGCTGCTCTGGCAGGATCCGGAAACCTGGGGCG
>JAYWEJ010000032.1:0-2548 GCA_043779345.1 Acidimicrobiia bacterium
GCGCGTGAGGAAGCCGGCATCGACGTGCGGCTCGATCACCTGGTCAACATCTACTCGTATGCCGGCCGCTCCCCGGTGATCGTCGTCTATGCGGCGACGATGATCTCCGGTGAGCTGGCGACCGACGACGAGGGCCTCGAGATTCGGGAGTTCACGCTCGATGAGATCCCCTGGGACGATCTCGCCTTCCGCAGCACGCGTGAAGCGCTGCGCGATTACATCGGCGGACGCGTGACGGCACCCGTTAAATAGATCATCCACCGATTACACGGATTACACGGATTGGTTCGCGAGCGAAGCCTGTTCGAGCGGGGACGATCGACGCCAGTAAGGCCGCCGTCGCCAGCACGGCACAGGCCACGACGTAGGTCGTGGCGCCGCGATCCACCGACCATCGAATCGAGCAGCGGATCGACGCGCACACCCTGGTTGATGTTGCTCACCGGATACTGCTGCGCGAGGCCGGCGGCGATGGTGTCCATCTCGGCACGACTTTGATCGATCGTCACGCCGTCCTTGAGGCGTGCGATGCCGCGGATGAAATGGCCGCCGCGATTCGCACTGGCGGGATCGAAGCGGAACGTCGAGAACACGTCCGCTGGACGATCGGGATTGATCTCGATGTGGCGAAAGTCCGCGGGCAAGACGCCGGCGACCGTCACCGGCACGGCATTGAACGTAATCGAGCCGCCGACAATCGTCGGATCCGCGCCGTAGCGCCGGCGCCACAATCCATCGCTGATCACCACCACGCGAGCGGCGCCGGGCTGGTCGTCGGCGGCGAGGAACAGGCGGCCCAACTGCGGCCGCACCCGCAGCGTGTCGAAGAATCCATCGGTGACCTGCACGGAGCCGACGCGCTCGGCTTCACCGGTGCCGCCGCCGATCGTGGCGAGCCCGACGAAGCCATTCGCCCCCATCCGGGCAAACGTCGCATCACGCTGGAAGTCGAGGAAGTCGGCCGGCGACAGGTTGTCGATCTGGCGCTCGTCCCTCTCCCACCCTACGACCTTCACGATTCGATCGGCGCGGTCGTATTCGAGCGGCCGCAGCAATACCGCCTGCACCACGCTGAGGATCGCCGTGGTGGCGCCGATGCCGAGCGACAGCGTGATGACCGCGATGGCGGTGAAGCCGGGCCGCCGGGCCAGGCCGCGAAACGCGTAGCGAAGGTCCTGGATGAACATCGCCAGGTTTGACGGCGCAGGCTATGGCGAAGGTTGGAAGAAAGCCACCTGTTCCTGGGGCGAAATCTGCAAGACCCGCATTTGCGGCGTTTCGAGCAGCGGCGTCACCCGCAAACCGTCCTCCACGATCGCCTTTGGGAGCCAGGAGCGTGAGTTACCGATTGGATGCTCCTTGAAGATATCGATGACAAGGACGCGATCCGGCAACGTGTCCGCCTCGAGCGGCCTGCCCTGAGCGAGGCTCCGTTTTACATCCGACGAGTCGAAGGGTCCAAACAAATCGCCGGGACGAAAGGCGGCCGGAACGCCGGTGTAGACGCCGGTCGGCGGCCCATCGGCGCGCTGCACGAGGAAGCGCTCACGAACGAAATCGTCGAGCGCGAGCCAGCGATCGATTCGGCCCACGAGCATCAGGCACCCGAGCTCATCGGTGCAGGCAATCCGATCGCCCGGCTGAAGGCCGTTGCGGATCTCGTCGATGCCGTCGACACGAATCGAGGGACGGGCGGCCTCGAGGCGCTCGATTGGCGAGCCGCCCCACTGATCGAACAGCACGATCACGGCGACGGCCGCAAGTGCCGGCACCCGTGCGCGGGGAATCAGCGCGGCGCTGTCCACCGCAATCGCGATCACCATGAACGTGACGGGCAGCAACAAATAGTTGGTGGTGATGCCCGATTCAATGACGCCAAACCACAACACCCATCCGATCCACAGCGCGTGAGCGGCGCGATGCAACGGCGGCCATTCCGTCTTCGAGGCGCGATAACCCATGGCGATCAGCGCAACACCAAGCACCAAGGGCAGCTGGCTCGCGATGTGCCAGAACATATCGAGCGGGTAGCGCGACCCGTCGATCGCCACTCTCTTGACCAGTTCACCGCTGAACGGCGCGCTGTTGGTGGCCTGCGCCAGCGCAAACGCGAAGACTGCGGCCGCGATCGACAACGCCACTACAGAAATCATCCACGCGCGTCTTGGCGCGGCGATCAATCCAATCACCATCACGACCAGTGGGATGGCGAACTGGCGATCGCCGGGACGCTCGAACAGGTTCAGCACCTGCCACAAGAAGAAGCGCCTCACCATGGTGTCGCCGCTGGTTGGCGCGGCGTAGTGAAAGCCGAACAGGACGAGCTGCCCAATCACCAGCCCACTGACGACGGCCAGCGTCGCCAGCAACCAGCGCCGGCGGTCGTGGCGATCGATCAGCAGGCACACGAGCGGAATGGCGGCGAGTGTAAACGCGAGCTCGTGCGTCAACCGCGCGATCGCGGCGGCGGCGATCAACAGAAACCACCAGTGCCGATGGGTGAAACAGATCAGCGTCAAGAGATAAGCCGCAAGGAACGGCGCGTAGA
>JAYWEJ010000033.1:0-6019 GCA_043779345.1 Acidimicrobiia bacterium
GGCCTCGCCAACCGCATCCCGCTGTGGGTGACGATCCTGATCATCTTCCGCGATGTCGGCATCGTGCTGACGGTGGCGATCGTCAATCTCGCGATCGGCCCGCGCACGTTCAAGCCGTCACCGCTCGGCAAGGCCGCCACCGCGGTCTTCATCGTCGCGTGCGTGGTGGTGATGGTCTTCAACTATCTCGGCTATCACTCGCGGTGGGCCGATGCGGCGATCTGGATTTCGGCCGCGATCACGGTGACGTCAGGCGTGGACTACGTCTGGCGCATCGCGAAGATCATCAATAAGTAAGGTTAGCCGGGCATCAAGTAGGTAACTGGGGACTCGAAAACGGGTGGGGTGAGGGCTGCGCTGTCGCCCTCACCCGACGATCGCTTACGCGCTGACGCGATCGGACCCGGCGACCTTGACCAGCTTGTTGTAAACACCGAACAGCAGGAACGGCGCGACCCATTGGCCGACGAACAGGCTTTCATGCTTGCGGCCGGTCACCTGCAGCAACATCGCCCCGCCCATCGCCGCGACCGCGGCCCAGAGGAAGGTATCGGACGGCAGCTTGGCGGTCTGCTCTTCAATGCCCTTCGCCACCGCGCCTTCTGAATGCTGCCACGGCTCATCTAACTTGCTGGACATTGCCTTGTTCAATTGATTGATCGCCATCGAGAAACTCCTGTGATTGGGTTGAGTGGTTCGATGACGAGATTGCAAATGCGCTGCCGTCACGGGATCTCCCGCTGGCTCGACTACGCGCGTTTGCGCGACCGCTAGGTGCGGCCGCGGCGGCCCTGCGGCTTGCCACGGTTCTGGCCAAACCGGTTGCCGCTGAACCGATTCGGTTTGTGGTTCGTCGATCGCCACGGGCCCTTCGCGCGTTCCGGCTGGGCGCCAGCCGACGAGGGCGCCGCCGCCGCTGCGGCGACGTAGCCCTCCAGCTTTTTCCTCGCGATTCCTCGTCCAAGAAATCGCTCGAGCCGCTTGACGCTGTCGGCGTCCTCGTGGGTCGCAAAGCTGATGGCGTCGCCGATCGCCTGGTTGCGGCCGGTGCGGCCGATGCGGTGGACGTAATCCTCCGGCTGCGGCGGAAAGTCGAAATTGATGACGTGCGAGATGCCGTCGACGTCGATGCCGCGTGCCGCGATGTCGGTCGCAATCAGCACCCGCACGTCGCCCGACTTGAATCGCCGCAGCGCCTGCAGCCGCTGTCCTTGCGTGCGGTTTGAATGCAGCGTCGCCGTCGACAGGCCCGCGGCGCTGAGCTTGCGCGCGATCCGATCGGCCCCGTGCTTGGTGCGCGAGAACACCAGCACCGATTCGAGCGCCGCATCCTTCAGCAGGTGAATCAATGCCGGCACCTTGCCGGCGACCGAGACCTCGACGAGGTATTGCGTCACCGCCTCCGCCGGCGTCGATCGCACGCCGATCTCCACCAGCGCCGGGTTCTTCAGCACCTCCTTCGCGACCTGCTCGATCTCCTTCGACATCGTCGCCGAGAACAGCAGCGTTTGCCGCGCCGCCGGTGTCTTCGAGACGATGCGGCGGATCGAGGGGAGAAAGCCCATGTCGAGCATGCGATCGGCCTCGTCGAGGACCAGCACCTGCAGGGCTGAGAAATCGACGTGACGCTGCTCCATCAGATCGATCAGCCGGCCAGGCGTCGCCACCACCAGATCGACGCCGCGCCGCAGCGCCTGGATCTGCGGCCCTTCGCCGACGCCGCCGAAGATGGTGGCGTAGCGAAGCGGCAGGTGACGCCCATAGGCGCGGACGTTCTCTTCGATCTGCACAACCAGCTCGCGTGTCGGAGCAATCACCAGCGCGCGCATGGTGCGCTGCTGCGGCGTCGCCGCCAGCTGTTCCAGCAGCGGCAGCACGAACGCCGCCGTTTTACCGGTGCCGGTCTGCGCGACGCCGATGACGTCGCGGCCGGAGAGGATGGTGGGAATGGCCTTCGTCTGGATCGGCGTCGGCTCGACGTAGCCTTTTTCCTTCAGCGCTTGTGTGAGCCTGGTGCCGAGACCGAGTGTGGCAAATGGCAATTACGAACCCAGCACCTTGTCCCTGAAGTAGTCGATGGTGCGTCCGAGGCCCTGGTCGAGGGTGACCTTCGGCTCCCAGCCAAGGAGCGTGCGCGCGCGCGTGATGTCCGGCTGGCGCACTTTCGGGTCGTCGGTCGGCAGCGGCTTGTAGACGATCGTGCTCTTCGAGCCGGTCATCTCGATGATCATCCGGGCGATCTGCTCGATCGTCATCTCCTGTGGGTTGCCGATGTTGATCGGGCCGGCTTCCTTCGACAGCATCAGCCGGATAATCCCGTCCACCAGATCGCTGATAAAGCAGAAGCTCCGCGTCTGCGTGCCGTCGCCGAACACTGTGACGTCCTCGTTCACGAGCGCCTGCGAAATGAACGCCGGCACGGCGCGGCCGTCGCGGATGCGCATGCGCGGGCCATAAGTGTTGAAGATGCGGACGATCTTGGTGTCGACCTGATGGAAGCGGCGATACGCTACCGTCATTGCCTCCGCAAACCGCTTCGCCTCGTCGTAGACGCCGCGCGGTCCAATCGGGTTGACGTTGCCCCAGTAGGTTTCCTTCTGCGGGTGCTCGAGCGGATCGCCGTAGACCTCAGACGTCGACGCGATCACGAACCCCGCGCCCTTCGCCTTGGCGAGGCCCAGCGCCTTGTGGGTGCCGAGCGAGCCGACCTTCAGCGTCTGAATCGGCAGCTCGAGGTAATCGATCGGGCTCGCCGGGCTCGCCCAGTGCAGCACGTAGTCCACCGGGCCGTCGACGTCGATGAAGTTCGTGACGTCGTGCCGGATAAACTGGAAATCGCGATCGCGGAGGTGCGCGATGTTGGCGAGATCGCCAGTCAGCAGGTTGTCGATGCCGACGACGGAGAAGCCGCGATCGAGCAGTGTTTCCGCCAAATGCGAACCGATGAAACCGGCGGCGCCGGTGATGACTACGCGTGGCATGGGACTCCTAGACGGCGCCGCGGTTGGGGGCGAGGGCGCGGATCAGCGTCAGCCACATGATTTTGATATCGAGCGTCACCGACCAGTTCTCGATGTAATACAGATCGTACTCGATCCGCTTCTCGAGCGAGGTATTGCCGCGCCAGCCGTTGACCTGCGCCCAGCCGGTGATGCCGGCCTTGACCTTGTGCCGCAGCATGTACTGAGGGATGCGGTGCTTGAACTGCTCGACGAAGAACGGGCGCTCGGGCCGCGGCCCGACGATCGACATCTCGCCCTTCAGCACGTTCCAGAACTGCGGCCACTCGTCGAGATCGTGGCGCCGCAAAAACGCGCCGATCCGCGTCGCGCGGTTGTCGTTTTCATCCGCCCAGATTGGCCCGGTGTCGCTCTCCGCGTCCAGCGGCATGGTGCGGAACTTGTAGACCGTGAACTGCTTGCCGTCGAGGCCCATCCGTTCCTGGTCGTAGAAGATTGGTCCCGGTGAGCTCTTCTTGATCATCCAGCTGATCAGCAGGCCCGGCAACGCCATCACCCCCAGCGCGAACGTCGAAATCAGGACGTCGAGCACGCGCTTGATGAAGGAGTTGAGGCCCTGCATCGGCACGTCGTTGAGGTTGATCACCGGCACGCCGTCGAGATCCTCGAGGCGCGCGCGCAGCGCGATGAACTGCAGCAGGTCGGGCACCACCTTGACGTCGACGCCCTCGCGGCTCGTCGACTCGACCAGGTCGAGCAGCTTCATGTGCTCCTCGAGCGGCAACGCGACATACAGATCGTCGATCTTCTCGTTGGTGACGATGTCGGCGGCGTCGCTCAGCGAGCCGAGCAGCGGCAGGCCGCGATAACCCAGGTGATCGCCGCCGGCCTTGTCGTCGACGAACCCGATAATTTGATAGCCGAGCTCGCGGTGTTCGAGGATGCGATCGGCGACGACGCGGCCGAGATCGCCGGCGCCGGCGATCAGGATCCGGCGCAGGCCGATGCCCGCCAGCCAGCGCCGCTCGAGCGCTTCGCGGATGAACTTGCGCGACAGGTAGCCGAGCCCGATGTTGGCGACCAGGAACAGGCCCCAGACGATGCGCGAGACCTCGAAGGCGCCGACCTGGCGCTGCGCCTCGGTCGCGTAGTACGCCTGGTAAAACAGCGTCGCGACTATGCCGAGCACGACCGCGAAAATACTGCCGACCAGCACGTTGAAGAAGTCGTCGATGCGGGAGCGGCCGCGGCGCAGGCGGTAGAGGCCCTGGAAGTAGAAGCCCAGCGGCACGATCAGCGCTACGAACGGCAGCACGTTGATGTACTGCTCGACCGGCGGATGGCCGCGCGTGATCGCGATCAGCCCCGTCTCGAAGCGGAACAGGTAGACCAGGAAGAACGCCACCATGCCGAGCACCGCGTCGGTGGTGACGTGGAAGGCGACGAGCAGCCGATTGTGCCGCCTTACCATCGCGATCCTGCCGGCGCGCTCAAGGTGTCCTCGACGATGTGTTGAATCTCGGTGACGAAGCGCGTCCGCGAAAACCGTTCGGCGTGAGTGCGGATGCGCCGTGCGTCCCACGTGATCTGCGCCGCGCGTGTCATTCCCGCGGCCAGCGACGCCACGGTGGTGTCGCCGAACAACACGCCGGTCTCGCCGTCGATCACGGTATCGAGCGCGCCGCCGCGGCCGAGCGCGACCACCGGACGGCCGCACGCCTGCGCTTCAACGGGAACGATGCCGAAGTCCTCTTCGCCAGGAAGAATCGTGGCGACCGTCGATCGATACAGGTCGCGAATCTCGTCGTCTTCGAGCCAGCCGACCAGCTCGATGCCGTCGCCGGTCAGCCGCTCCAAGTTGGCGCGCTCGGGGCCGTTGCCCACCACCGTCAACCCAACGCCCGCCGCGCGCGCCGCCATCATCGCGAGGTCCACCCGTTTGTACGGCACGAGCGCGGACACCACCAGAAACTTGGGTTGTAGCTGGGCCGGCTCGGCCGGCGCGGGCGTGAAGAAATCGGTGTCGACCGGAGGATAGACAAGGGTCGATTGACGATTATAGTACAGCGCGATCCTCCGCGCAACATATTGAGAGATAGCAAGATAGCGGTGTACGCGGCCTTCCGTGGCGCGGTCCCAGCGCGCCAGCCCGGCCAGCACCGGCCTCAGCATCGCGCTCGCGGCTTTGCCGACACGCTCGGGCCCGAAGTAGGCGTCGAATTGATCCCACGCATAGCGCATCGGCGTGAGGCAGTAGCAGAGGTGCCGCGCCCTGCCGGTGACGACGACCGACTTGGCGGCGCAGTGGCTCGTGCTGATCACGAGGTCGTAGTCGTCGAGATCGAATTGCTCGACGGCGATGGGGAAGAGCGGCAGGAACTGCCGATAGAGCCGTCCCGCGAAAGGCAGCCACTGGATCGCTGAACGTCTCACCGTGCGACGCTCGATGATCGGCGAGGTCGTGCCCGGCAGGTGGACCAGCGTGAACAGGTCCGCGGCGGGGAACATCTCGCAGAACACCTCGAGGGCCTTTTCGCCCCCGCGCATCCCGGTCAGCCAGTCGTGAATGAGAGCGACGCGCAACAACTGATCATACAGGCCATCGGGCCATCAGGCCATCGGCGGCCGCTGCCCACCGCTTCCGCATCCTGAGAGTGACACGGCGTTGACCGCCAGAACACCTGCGAGCACGAGTGGCGCGCCCGATGGTGGCCTGATGGCCTGATGGCCTGACGGCCTGACGGCCTGACGGCCTGACTATCCCTGACTAGGCCTTCGCGACTTCCATGTAGATCTGGTGAATCTTGCGGACGCTTTGCGTCCATGAGAACGATCGGGCGCGCTCCTTGCCGCGCCTCACCAGATCCGCGCGCAGCGTGTCGTCGGTGACCGCCTGGAGGATGCCGCTGGCGATGGCATCGGCATCGTACGGATCGACGAGCAGCGCCGCGCCGCCCGCCACTTCCGGCAACGACGACACATTCGACGTCACCACCGGCGCGCCGCAGGCCATTGCCTCGAGCGGCGGCAGCCCGAAGCCTTCATACAGCGAGGGAAAC
>JAYWEJ010000034.1:0-6019 GCA_043779345.1 Acidimicrobiia bacterium
CTGAAGCCCGCGCAGAAGCGTGACGCGCTGCAGCGCCCGCAACAGGCGCCGCCGCCGGTCGCGGCGCCGCCGATCACCCGCACCATCACCTTCTCCGAAGGCATGACGGTGAAGGACCTGGCCGATCGCCTCGAAGTGCGCGTCAAGGACGTCCTGAAGGCGCTGCTCGATCGCCGGATGATGATGACGATCAACTCCGCGATCGATTTGGAAACGGCGAAAACCCTGGCCGCCGGGTTCGGCGCAGAAGTCGAAACCCGCAGCTTCGAACAGGAGATCAGCGCCGAAAGCGACAAGACGGCCGATCCGAATGACCTGGTCACGCGCTGGCCGGTCGTCACGATCATGGGCCACGTCGATCACGGCAAGACCACGCTGCTCGACTCGATCCGCACGACGCGCGTCGCCGAGCGCGAAGCCGGCGGCATCACGCAGCACATCGGCGCCTACCTGGTGAGCGCCGGTGAAAAAACCGGCAAGAGCATCGTGTTCCTGGACACGCCCGGCCACTCCGCGTTCACGATGATGCGCGCGCGCGGCGCCAAGATCACCGACGTGGTCGTGCTGGTGGTGGCCGCCGATGACGGCGTCATGCCGCAGACCAGGGAAGCGATCGATCACGCCAAGGCCGCGAACGTGAAGATCATCGTCGCGGTCAACAAGATCGACAAGCCCGGCGCCAACCCGGAAACGGTCAAGCGCCAGCTGACGGATCTCGGACTGATGCCCGAAGACTGGGGCGGCCAGACCGTGTTCGTCGAAGTGTCGGCGAAGAAGAAGACCGGCATCGACACGCTGCTCGAAATGATCCTGCTCGTCACCGAAATCGACGATCTCAAGGCGAACCCGAAGCGCAGCGCCATCGGCACGGTCATCGAGACCAAGCTCGATCGCGGCCGCGGTCCGGTGGCGACGGTCCTGATCCAGGACGGCACGCTGCGCGTCGGCGACAACGTCATTGCCGGTCCCGTGGTCGGCAAGGTGCGCGCGCTGATCGACGATCGCGGCCGCAATCTCAAGCTGGCCGGGCCGTCGACGCCGGTCGAGCTGCTCGGCCTCGAGTCGCTGCCGTCACCGGGCGACGGCTTCCAGCAGGTCGCCGATGCGGCCAAGGCGCGTCAGATCGCGACGTTCCGCCAGGGCCAGGCGAAGGACAGGGCGCACGCCTCGAGGGGCTCACGCCTGACGCTCGAATCGCTGCAGGCGCAGTTGTCGGCTGAAGGCGCCAAGGATCTGCCGCTGATCATCAAGGCCGACGTGCAGGGCTCGGCCGAAGTGCTGGCCGATACCCTCGCCAAGCTGACCGACGACAAGACCCGCATCAAGATCATTCACTCGGCGGTCGGCGCCATCAACGAAAGCGACGTGCTGCTGGCGACCGCGTCGAACGCGATCATCATCGGCTTCAACGTGCGGCCCGATCGTAACGCCGCCGAAGTTGCCGAGCGCGAGAAGGTCGACATCCGCCTGCACTCGGTCATCTACCACGTGACCGACGAGATCAAGAAGGCGATGGCCGGCCTGCTCGAGCCGACGTTCAAGGAAACGCGCATCGGCATTGCGCAGGTCCGCGAAACGTTCAAGGTGCCGAAGATCGGCACGATCGCCGGCTGCATGGTCACCGACGGCCGCATCACGCGCCAGGGCGACGCCCAGGCGCGCCTGCTCCGCGACAACGTCGTGGTGTGGGAAGGCAAGCTGGCGTCGCTCAAGCGCTTCAAGGACGACGTGTCCGAGGTCAAGACCGGCTTCGAATGCGGCCTGGGCCTGCAGAATTTCAACGACGTCAAGGTTGGCGATGTGATCGAAGTGTTCCAGATGGAGCGCGTCGCGCAGCCAGCGTAAGAAAGGGCCGCCATGGCTCTGACACACCGTGTTGAGCGCATCCAGGAGCAGGTGCGCGAAGAAGTCAGTCAAATGCTCGCGACCGAGGTCCGCGATCCTGGCGTGGGCCTCGTCACCGTGACCCGCACCAAGGTCACCGGCGACCTGTCGCTCGCCCGCATCTACTGGACCATCATCGGCGACCCCAACGAGCGCAAGAAGACCGCGAAGGCGCTCGAACGCGCGGCCGGGTTCGTCCGCCACCTGCTGGCGGAGCGGCTGTCGCTGCGGCGCGTGCCCGAAGTCAAATTCATTTTCGATGAGTCGGTCGGGGCCCAGGATCGCATCGAGCAGATCATCCAGGAGATCCACGCCGAAGAAGCGGCGCGCACCATCGACAGTCCCGGTGTCGCCGACACCGCCGTCGTCGACACCGTCGTCGACGGCACGGACGCGGCCACCGAAAAGAAACGATCCACCGATTAACACCGACTCACGATTGATGTCCCACTCCCAGCCACCTGCTGATCTGCTCGACGTGATTCGCGCTGGGCAGCGCTTTGTGGTCGCGTCGCATCAGCGTCCCGACGGCGATGCGATCGGCTCGGCGATGGCAATGGCGCTCGCGCTTCGCGCCATCGGCAAGCAGGTCACCGTCGTCACCGATGCCGTCCCGCCGGTCTTCCTGCAGCCGTTTCCAGACGTCAGCGGCATCGACATCACGCCGGAGGTTTCCGGCCCGTTCGACGCCGCGCTGATCATGGAGTGCAGCGAGCTGTCGCGGACGGGCGTCAAGGGGCTCGAGCGATCGCCGGTGATGAACATCGATCATCACCCCGGCAACAAGAGCTACGGCTCGGTCAACTGGATCGACGAGTCCGCGGCGGCGTGCGGCGAAATGGTCTTCACGCTGATCCACGCGCTCGGCGCGCCGCTCACCAAGGACGTCGCCACCCATATCTACCTGGCCGTGCTCACGGACACCGGCTCCTTCCATTTCTCGCACCTGACGCCGCGCACCTACGAGGTCGCGCTGCGGTGCGTGGAGGCGGGCGCCGATCCGCAGTGGATCGCGCGCACGCATTACGACAGCAACAGCCTGTCGCGCGTGCGGATCTTCGGCGCGGTGATGAACGGGATGGTGATCGCCGCCGAAGGCCGCGTCGCGCTGCTCTCGATCACGCGGCAGACGATGACGGAGCTCGGCGGCACCAATGACGACCTCGAGGGCCTGATCAACTTCCCGCTGACGGTGAAGGACATCGAGGCGGTCGCCTTCTTCAAGGAAGTCGGCGACCATGACTGGCGCGTCAGCCTGCGATCCAAGGGCAGCGTCGACATCGGCGCCATCGCGCGCCAGTTCAAGGGCGGCGGCCACACCAACGCCGCCGGCTGCTCCGCGACCGGAGCGCTGGACGCCGTCCAGAAGGAATTCGCGGCGCAGCTGGCGCAGGCCGTTCGCACCAAGTGACACCCCCGCTCCCTGATCCCCGATCCCCGTTCCCTGATGGCGTGCTCGTCGTCGACAAGACGGAGGGGCCGACGTCGCATGACGTCGTGGCGCTGGCGCGCCGCGCGCTCGGGGTGTCGCGCATCGGCCACACCGGCACGCTCGATCCGATGGCGACCGGCGTCCTGCCGCTGGTGATCGGCCGCGCCACCAGGCTCGCTCAGTTCCTTACCGCCAGCGACAAGAGCTACGAAGCGACCATCGCGTTCGGGCGCACCACCGACACCTACGATGCCTCCGGCAAGGTCGTGACGACGTCCGATCGGCGCCCGACGCGCGACGCGCTCGCGGCGGCGATCGAGGCATTCCGCGGCACGTTCGAGCAAACGCCGCCGGCGTTCTCCGCGAAGAGCATCGACGGCGAGCGATCCTACGATCTCGCGCGCAAGAGCGCCCGTAGAGGCGGGTCTTCAGACCCGCCTGCGCGACGGCCGAAGGCCGTCCCTGTCACCGTCAAGCGCCTGCAACTGCTGTCGTTCGACGGCGACACCGCGCGTTTCGAGATGGACGTCGCGGCGGGTTTCTACGTGCGCTCCCTCGCCCACGATCTCGGGGCGGCGCTCGAATGCGGCGCGGTGCTGTCGGCGCTGCGGCGGACGCGGTCAGGAGAGTTCGGACTGGATCGGGCGGTTCCCCTCGCCGACGTGCTGCAGCATCCCCGCGAATCGCTGGCCGCGCGGCAGGTGCCCTTCCGGGATTTGCTGCCCGAACTGCCGTCGGTGCGGCTGCGGTCGGCGCTGCAGCTGGAACGGCTTAAGAACGGCGTGGAGATGGGCCCCGGCGACCTCGTCGCGCCCCTGCCCGCCCTCCCCCCGATCGTTCGTTTACTGGGCCCTGAGGGCGACTTGGTGGGTCTGGCGAGGCCGGGGAAGACGCCTGGAAACTTGCATGGCTGGGTGGTCTTAGGGTCCTAGGGTCGACCTTAGGACCTTAAAGCCTTTTTCGAGTAACATGACTAGGTTACAGACGATATAGGAATCGTCATAGACGGCGGCTTGGTAATTCGCAGAGCGATGACTGGGCCGTGCGTGGAGGTAGTCCGTGGCACTGACGAAAGACAAAAAGACCGCCCTGATCGGCGATTTCAAGACGCACGACAAAGACACCGGCTCACCTGAAGTGCAGGTTGCGATTCTCAGCGAACGCATCAACTACCTGACCGAGCACTTCAAATCACACAGCAAGGATCATCACTCGCGGCGCGGGCTGCTCAAGCTCGTGGGCCAGCGACGCCGTTTGCTCGATTACCTGAAGAGCAAGGACGCCGACCGCTACGCCGAGGTGATCAAGCGCCTCGGTATCCGCAAGTAACCCAGGTCCTCCAGCAGAGCGCACGGTCAATTCCCGCCGGAGGCGGGTGAAGGCTAAATATGCACAAGCGTGATCTATCTCTCGGCTCCCAGACCCTTTCAATCGAGACGGGACGTCTGGCCAAGCAGGCCGACGGCTCCGTCGTCGTCCGCATGGGCGACACCATGGTCCTCGTGACCGCATGCCATTCGTCCAGCCCCCGCGAAGGAATTGATTTCCTTCCGCTCACCGTCGACTATCGCGAATACACGTATGCGTCGGGACGCATTCCCGGCGGCTTCTTCAAGCGCGAAGGCAAGGCGACCGAAAAGGAAACCCTGACCAGCCGCGTCATCGATCGGCCGATCCGGCCGCTCTTCCCCACTGGCTGGGCGTACGAGACGCAGGTGATCGCGTTCGTGCTATCAGCGGACACCGAGAACGACTCGGACGTGCTCGCGCTGACCGGCGCCGGCGCGGCGCTGGCGCTCTCGGAGATGCCGGTTGAAAAGACCGTCGCCGCGGTGCGCGTCGGCCTGGTCGACGGCCAGTTCATCGTCAACCCGAGCTTCCCGCAGCGCAAGCAGAGCAAGCTCGATCTGGTCGTCGCCGGCACCAAGGACGGCATCGTGATGGTCGAAGCGGGCGCCAACGAGGTGACCGAAGACGAAGCCGTCACCGCGCTCGAGACCGCGCACAACGCGATCAAGCAGCTGGTCGAGATGATCGACGCGCTCGCCAAGGAAGCCGGACGGCCGAAGCTGGCCAAGCCGGCGGTGTCGGTGATGACCGAACTCAAGGCCTACGTGGACCAGTCGTTCAACGCGCTTGCCGATGCGATGCGCATCAAGGGCAAGCTGGTGAACTACGCGACGGTCGCCAAGGTCGAAAAGGAAATGATCGCCGGCCTGCCCGAGGGGCTCGCCGATCAGAAGTCCGCCGCCAAGGGCCTCTTCCACGACATGCAGGAGCGCGCGCTGCGCGAGGAAGTGCTCGGCAAGGGCATCCGCCAGGACGGCCGCAAGTTCGACGAGATCCGCCAGATCACGATCGAGAACACCTTGCTGCCGCGCGTTCACGGCTCGTCGCTGTTCACGCGTGGCGAGACGCAGGCGCTCGTCACGGTCACGCTCGGCACCGCCGACGATCAGCAGAAGATCGAAATGGTCGATGGCGAAACGTGGAAGCGTTTCATGCTGCACTACAACTTCCCGCCCTTCTCGGTCGGCGAAGTGAAGCCAATGCGCGGTCCCGGCCGGCGCGAAATCGGCCACGGCGCGCTCGCCGAGCGCTCGCTCGCCCCGATGATGCCGGCGGAAGCCGACTTCGCCTACACCGTCCGCGTCGTCTCCGACATTCTCGAATCCAACGGCAGCTCGTCGATGGCCTCGGTGT
>JAYWEJ010000035.1:0-6017 GCA_043779345.1 Acidimicrobiia bacterium
GCACTCGGTATATCGCATCGCCGCGGCGCCGTCGCCGTCGAGCGAGCCGAAGTTGCCGGAGCCGTCGATCAGCGGATAGCGCAGCGAGAACGACTGCGCCATGCGGACCAGGGTTTCGTAAATCGCGCTGTCGCCGTGCGGGTGAAAGCTGCCCATCACGTCGCCGACGACCTTCGCGCACTTGCGATGCTTGGCGTCGGCGGTCAGGTTCTGCTGCCACATCGTGTAGAGGATGCGGCGCTGCACCGGCTTGAGGCCGTCGCGGACGTCGGGCAGCGCGCGGGAGGTGATGACCGACAGCGCGTAATTGAGATAGCGCGACTGCGCGGCTTCGTGCAGCGTGACGTTCGAGGTGCCGTCGCCGCTGCCCCCCATGATGCCGCGCGGGGGCGTCGGGGGCGGGCCGCCGATGTTGTCGTCTGCTTCTGGTAGATCGAAGAGTGAGGGCTCTGACTTCCGTCGCTTTGCCACTGAATGCTCAGAATAACATCCAGGGCCACAGAAGGCGCAGAAAGCTCAGACCTAATCGGGGATCAGTTTTCCGGGATTCATCAGGTTGTGTGGGTCGATCGCGCGCTTGATCGATCGCATCACATCGAGCGCCTCGCCGTGCTCGGCCGCCAGGTACTTCAGCTTGCCAACGCCGACGCCGTGCTCGCCGCTGCAGGTGCCGCCGAACTTGAAGGCGCGCTGCACCAGCCGCTCGCTGAGCCGCGTCACGGTGTCGAACTCCTGCCGATCGGCGGGGTCGAGCATGATGATGAGGTGGAAGTTGCCGTCGCCGGCGTGGCCGACCAGCGGCGCGACCACGTTGACTTCCTTCAGATCCGCCTGCGTCTCGAGAATGCATTCCGCAAGATGGGAAATCGGGACGCAGATGTCCGTGGTCCAGGCGCGCGCGCCCGGGCGTGACGCCACCGTCGCGTAGTAGGCGTTGTGCCTCGCCTGCCACAGCGTATTGCGATCCTCGAGGGACGAAGCCCACGTGAATCCTTTGGCGCCGTGCTCGCGCGCGATTTCCTCGACGGCGCGAATCTGATCCTCGACGGCGACTTCGCTGGTGCCGTGGAACTCGAAGAACAGCGTCGGCGCCAGGGGATAGTCCGTCTTCGAGTAGGCGTTGACGACGCGGAGCTGGGCTTCGTCGATGATCTCGATGCGTGCGACCGGGATGCCGAGCTGAATCGTCTGGATGACGGTGTTGGCGGCGCCCGACATGGACTCAAAAGGACAGACTGCGGCGCGCACCGCTTCGGGACGGCCGTACAAACGCAGCGTGAGCTCGGTGATCACGCCGAGGGTGCCTTCCGATCCGACGAAGAGCCGCGTCAGGTCGTACCCAGACGATGACTTGCGGGCGCGGCCGCCAGTCCTGATGATCCGCCCGTCGGCGAGGACCACCGTCAGGCCCAGCACGTTGTCGCGCATCGTCCCGTAGCGAACCGCGGTGGTGCCCGAGGCACGGGTGGCCGCCATGCCGCCGATGGTGGCGTCGGCGCCCGGATCGATCGGAAACATCAGGCCGGTGTTCTTGAGATGGGCATCGAGCTTGAGGCGCGTCAGGCCGGCCTCGACCGTAATGTCGAGGTCCTCGGGGCTGAGACGCAGCACGCGCGTCATGCGCGTGACATCGATCGAGACGCCGCCGTGGATGGCGTTGACGTGCCCTTCGAGCGAGCTGCCCATGCCGAACGGCACGATCGGCCGCCGATGCTCGGCGCACACTCTCACGATCGCCGCGACTTCGTCCGTCGATGTCGGGAACACCACGCAGTCGGGAAGCCCCGGCTCGTGCCACGACTCGCCATGGCTGTGGTGTTCGCGAACCGACTCCGACGTCGAAACGCGATCGCCGAGGATAGCCCGTAGCGCTGCAATCACAGCGAAATCATAATGGAAAGATGTTCTCGTCGAAGACTTTGTCATTCCTGCGTTCCCTGAAGCGCAATAACAAGCGCGAGTGGTTTCATGAACGGCGCGACCACTACGAACAGCACTGCCGGCAGCCGGTACTCGAGATCATCGAGCGGTTGGCCGTCGACATGCTGTCGATCGCGCCCGAGATGGTGATCGATCCAAAGGTGAACCTGTTGCGCCCGTTTCGCGACACCCGTTTCAGCGAAGACAAGACGCCACTGAAGACCCACGTCGGCGCCACTATTCCAAACCGGGTGCTTGGCCGCATGAACGGCGCGTGGCTGTATTTCGAAGTCGGTGCGGGCTGGGTGTGGATCGGCGGCGGCATGTGGAGGCCGGACACGTCGCAGTTGCACCTGGTGCGCGAGCACGTCGCGGCCCACTACCGGCAGCTCGAGAAGATCGTCACGTCACCGCGATTCCGGAAGATCGGCGGCCTGCGGGGCGACACCATGACACGCGTGCCGCGCGGTTTCGCGAAGGATCATCCCGCGGCGGCGTACTTGAAGCACCGCCAGTTCATGGGGTTCCGTGAGGAAGGCGCCGCCTTTGCCACGCAGAAGAATTTCTACGTGCAGTTGCGCGACACTTTCGAGACGATCGTTCCGCTGGTGCGGTACCTGAATGAACCGCTGGTGTCGTCACTGCAAACGGATCGGCGCGCTCACGTCTTCGAAGAAGACTGACGCGGCGCCAGGAAGAACAGCAGGGCGCCGCCGGCCAATGCGGCGACGCCCGAGATCAGCTGTGCCCGCGACGCGCCGGCGAGAATTGAGAGCGCGACCAGTGACGCCAGGATCGGAATCACAGGACCGAACGGCACCGTGAAGGTCGGCGGCGCAACGACCTGCAGTGGATCGCTCCCGCCTCCGCCGAGGCTTCGGTGGACAGGAAAGCTGGCGCCGCCCTGCGCGGCGATCTCGCGATCGCGTTTCCGCAGCACCAGCGTCGACATGCACACCGCCAGGTACATCACCAGCCGCGCAATCGCGCTGACGTTGGCCAGCGCCACGAACGAACCAGACAGCGCCAGGACGAGCGCGACGCCGGCGCCGAACAGGATGGCGTTCGACGGCGTGCGGTATTGCGGATGGATCCTGGCGAACCAGCGCGGCAGGTCGCCGTTCTCGGCCAGCGCGAAGATCGTGCGCGAGCCGTTAAGCAGTTGGCCCATGTTGTTGCCCGTCATCGACACCACCGCACCGATTGAGATCATCGCCGCTCCGAACGTGCCGAGGAACATCCCCGCGCCAGTGGCGAGCGGCCGCTCTGTCGCCGCCAGATCCGGCAGCAGCCCGGTGGCGACGAGCGACGCCAGCGACATCACGATCGAGACGACGATCAAGCAGGCGATGAAGGCGAACGGCACGTCCTTGCGCGGGTTCGCCGCTTCACCGGCCAGGACGCCGGTGACCTCGTAACCGCCGTACGCGAAGATCAACAGCAGCGCCGCGGCGGACACCTGCTCCCGGCTGACCGGCGGCATCGCCGAGAAATTGCCCGGGTCGATGAACCAGATGCCGCCGGCGATGAAGATCGCGAGCGGCAGGAGCTTGCCGAGGGTCAGCGCGTTGACGAACCACGACGACTGCTTGATGCCGATGACGTTGATCCAGGTGAGCGCGAGGGTCAGCGCGGTGATCGTCGCGGCGCGGGGAATGCCGCTCGCCAGCGGCGGCCAATAGAGCGCGAGCGTGATGGTCAGGCCATTGACGACCGACGCGTGACTGGTGACGCGCGCGAACCACATCATCCAGCCGGTTTCGAAGCCGACGAAGCGCCCGAATGCGGCGCGCGCCGGAAGATACGGGCCGCCGGTGGTTTCGAAGCGGCCGCCGACCTCCGCGAAGCACAGCGCAATCGACAGCGACAGCAGGCCAACCGTCAGGAACGCGAGCGGGCCCCACGGCCCGATCTCCCTGGCGACGGCCGCGGGCAGCAGGAAGATCGCGGCGCCGATCACCTGGTTGACGCCGATCGCGGTGAGGTCCCACTTGCCGAGCGCGCGGCGGAGAGCGGGTGCTTCAGACATCGGCAGCCGTCCTTCCGGTGATCGATTCCTTGATGCGCGCCGCCAGGACGTCGGCGGTGAACGGCTTCATCAGCAGGTTCGTCACGCCGATCGGGTCCAGGCCCGCCCCGGAACGCTCGGGATGGCCCGAGATGAAGAGAATCTTGAGACCCGGCCGGATCTTCTCGGCGGCCTTCGCGAGATCGGCGCCGTTCATGCGCGGCATGACGACATCGGTGACGAGGATGTCGACGCGATCTTTCTCCTTGCGGAACATCTCGAGGGCGGCGGCGCCGTCCTCGGCTTCGAGGACGGTGAAGCCGCGGCGCGTCAGCTCGGAGACGACCAGGCGGCGCACTGATCGATCGTCTTCAGCGAGCAGCACGATGCCCTCGCCTTTGACGATGGCGCTGGCGGGCGCGGTGAGCGCGGGCATCTGCGCCGCGGACAGATCGGCCTGGCGTGGGAAGTACACCGTGAACGTCGTACCCTTGTTCGGCTGGCTCGCGAGGCTGATGTGGCCGCCGCTCTGGCGAACGATCGCCTGGACCATCGACAGCCCGAGGCCGGTGCCGCGCCCCTGATCCTTGGTCGTGAAGAACGGCTCGAACATGCGGTCGCGCACTTCCGCCGACATGCCGAACCCGGTGTCGGTGACCATCAGCGCGACGTGCGGGCCGGGAATCACCTCGACGTGCTCGTGGCCGAGCTCGACGTTGGCGGTCTCGATCGCCAGCGTGCCGCCGGCCGGCATCGCATCGCGCGCGTTGACGACGAGGTTCATCATCACCTGGCCGATCTGCTGCGCATCGGCGCTGATCGTCGACAGCCCCGGCTGCAGGGAGATCTGCAGCCGGATCTCGGGCCCGATCAGGCGCCGGATCAGATCTTCCATGTGCGCGATGACCTGGTTGAGATCGACGGTGTGCGCGACCGACACCTGGCGGCGGCTGAAGGCCAGCAGCTGCTGCGTCAACGCCGACGCGCGATCGGCGGCGCGGCGCACTTCGACCGCGGCGCTGTGCAGGGTGGTGTTCGGCGCCGCTTCCTCGATCAGCTCGTCGCTGTAGCCGAGCAGCACGGTGATGATGTTGTTGAAATCGTGCGCGATGCCGGTGGCGAGGCGGCCGACCGCCTCCATCTTCTGGGCCTGGCGCAGCTCGTTCTCGAGCCGATCGCGCTCGCTGAGGTCGCGCGCGATCGCGGTGACGCCGACGACCTGGCCGTCGCCGACCAGCACGCGCGCGTGGACGTCGACCGGCACCGGACTGCCTTTCCGCGGCACGAACTCGGCCCGGAAGCTGCGCGGCGCGCTGTCGGCGCCCTCGGCAATCATCTGCATGATCGCATCGAGGTAATCGGTGCCGAAGATCCAGTTCGGGTCGAGCATGCGCAGCTCTTCGCGCAGGTAGCCGGTGACCTGTTCGCCGCTGCGGTTGATGGTCGAGACGCGGCCGCGGCGATCGTGGACGATCATCAGCTCGCTCGAGCGATCGAACAGATCGTCGAAGCGCGCCTTCAGCGCGACCTCGCGCGCCAGCTGGCGGCGGATGGTTTCTTCGAGGGCGCGGCCGCGGCGGTAGAACACGGCTGCCGCGCCGATCGACACGGCGGCGAGCGCGGCCACGAGCCAGATCCACAAGGGCGCGCTGACTAGTTCGGTAAGTGACACAACTTAGGGGACGGTGGAACGCCCCTTCGACTCATCGAGCAAGGCGCTGGACTCGCTCAGGGCAGGCCGGTTGTATCATGAAACGCGCGATGGGCACCACACGCACGACGCTGCCGGCGCGGGCCTACACCGATCCGGCGTGGTTTGGGGTCGAGATGGATCGCGTGTTCGCGCGGATGTGGCTGGCGGCCGGCCGCGCCAACGAGCTCGACCACGCCGGCGCCTTCATTCGCCGCGACGTCGCCGGCGCGAGCGTGTTGATGGTGCGCGCCGCGGATGGATCGATTCGCGCGCATCACAATGTCTGCCGGCATCGCGGCACCCGCCTGTGCATCGAGGCGAGCGGCACGTTCCCGGGCAGCATCCAATGCCCGTATCACGCGTGGACCTACGGGCTCGACGGCCGGCTGCTGGCGG
>JAYWEJ010000036.1:0-6012 GCA_043779345.1 Acidimicrobiia bacterium
CGCTGCCGGCATTCTGGCCGCGGCTGAGCGCGAGCGCGCGCCCCTGGAAAGCGGCGGCCAGTTCCGAGGCCTCTTTCATCCGGCCGCGATACGTGGCAGCGAACATGCGCATGGCGATCATGTCGACTTCGTCGCGGCGGCCCTGCACCGCCGACACCTGCTGATCGGCAAGCGCCACGTCGCCCAGGTAAATGGCCGTCTGGTAGAGACCAACGCGGGCGCCGGTCGAATCCTGCAGTAGGATCGCGCTCTCATACGCGCGGCGGGCGTCTTCGTACTGGCCGGCCTCGAAATAGGTTTGCCCCAGGTTACTGAACCCCAGCGGCTGATCGGGCGCCACCTTCGTCGCCAGCTCCAGCTTGCGGATCGCTTCCGCGCGGTCGCCCTGCTGTTTGTGCAGCAGCGCGGCATTGGTCAGCGCGGTGTAGTCGTTCGGATAGGTCGCCAGCCAGACCTTGTAAACGTCGAGGGCCTTTGGGAAGTCGCCCTGCACCGTGCTGTAGTAGCGCGCCTCGATGTAATAGCGCTCAGCGTCGCTCACCTTGTCGCGCAGCTCGTGCGCTTTCGTGGTCATCTTGCGCGACTCGTCGGTCTGGCCGAGATTGGCGTAGACGGTGCCGAGCCGCGCGTAGGCGAGCGCGAACTGCGGATCCAGATCGATCGCACGCCGGAAGAACGGCACCGAGTCGAAGTCGCCGGTGGTGCGCCGCGTCCGGAGTCCCTGGCTGTACGCCTTCAACGCCTCGAGCGACGGCGTCGTCGCTTCCTCGATCTTCGCGTCGTAGCGTTGAATCGACGCCAGCGACTCGCCGAGCTTCTCGCGAAACGCCGAGACCGCGGTGCCCATCGCCGAGAGCACGGTCTCCTTGGACGTGGCCTGCACCTGCTCTTCGGCGATCACGTTCCCTTTCACGCAATCCTGCGCGTTGAGCGTCAGCACGTACGACGATCCCAGCATGGCGATGGTGCCGCCCAGCAGCGCTTTCGCAGCGGCACGTTGACAAACTTCGCGGCCAAGCTCCGCCGTGATGGGCGTCATCGGCTCGCGGCCCATCAACCGCAACGTGGCTTGCACCTGCTGCTCGGGGACGACGTTCAGGAATGGCGACTGGCGCAGCTGCAGCGCCAGCGCCTCGCCGAGGGTGTCGTCGAACATCGTGTCGCCGGTGCGATTGACGACGGACGACATGACCACGCTGTCCTTTTGCGTCAGCGCCGGGGTGGTGATCGATTTGTAGAAGAAGAATCCGCCGACCAGCGCGGCGGTCAGCAACGGCGCGCCGATGAAGAAAGGTTTCTTCCAACCCGACGTCGCAGGAACATCCGCCTTCGCCAGCCTCCAGCCCTCGGGCAGCTCGGCATCGGCTGGCTTCGGCGGGACAGGCTGGCGCCTGGAAGGCACAGCGGCGACCGTCGCGGCGGTGCCCGCCGCGGTTGCCATCCCTGAATCCGTAGCGCGCTTCAAGCGCTTTAGATCGGCGCGCAACTCGGCGGCGCCCTGATACCGCGTCTCGCGATCCTTCTCGAGCGCCTTCAGGATGATGTGATCGAGCTCGGGTGGGACGTCTGCCTTCAGCTCCGAGGGTGGCGCCGGCGCCTTGGTCAGGAGGCTCTCGAAGATCGTGGCGACGGTCGGTCCCTGGAACGGCAGCTGTCCAACCGCCATCTCGTACAGAACGACGCCCGCCGAAAACAGATCGCTGCGCGCATCGATCTCCTGGCCGCGCGCCTGCTCGGGCGACATGTACGACACCGTCCCGATCGTCGTGCCCATGCCCGTCAGCTGATCGGATCCGCCCATGGTCGCGGCGAGACCATCACTCCCATCACCGGATCGGCCGGCCTCGTTCAACTTGGCGACGCCGAAGTCGAGGACCTTGATCGTCCCGCGTTTGGTGACGAACAGGTTTGCGGGCTTGATGTCGCGGTGCACCACGCCCTGCGCGTGCGCGGCATCGAGCGCGTCGGCGAGCTGGGCGCCGAGCTCGAGCACTTCCTCGAGCAACACGGCGCCTTTTGCAATGCGATCCTTCAGCGACTGCCCCTCGAGCAGCTCCATCACCATGAACTGCCTGCTGGCCTGCCCTGAGCGACCGGCCGGTTGAGCGTCGCTCGACGGGTCGGGGGTCGAAGGGTGAGAGCCGATGTCGTAGAGCGTGCAGATATACGGGTGATTGAGGTTCGAGATGACGCGCGCTTCGCGCTGGAAGCGTTGAATCGCTTCGGCGTCCGCGCTCACCTCATCGGGCAGAAACTTGATCGCGACCCTGCGGCCGAGCCGGGTGTCCGCCGCTTCGTAGACGACGCCCATGCCGCCGGCGCCGAGGCGGGACAGCACCTTGTAATGAGAGATGGTCTCGCCGATCACAGCGATCCGGTCTCCGGCTCATCCAGGATTTCGCGAATCTTCTTGGCGAGCTGCATCGGCGTGAACGGTTTCTGCAGGAACGGCTTGCCTTCGTCCAGCACTCCCGTCTTCACGATGGCTTCATCCGTGTAGCCGGACATATACAGGACACGAATGGCGGGACGAAGCGCGCTCAGCGCCTCGGCCACGGCGGGACCGCTCATGTCGCCAAGGATGACGTCGCAGAGCGCGAGATCGAAGTGCCGCGTGTCGTCGCTGCCGAGCGCCAGGCCGGCGCGGCCCGACGCCGCCGCGGTCACCGAATAGCCGAGCCGGACGAGCAGTTCGTTCGAAAGCCGGCGCACTGACGGGTCGTCTTCGACCAGCAGGATGTGCTCGGTGCCGCCGGGCATCTTCTCGCCGATGGTCTCGGCGGCGCTCTGCTCCGGCGCTTCCGATCGCGGCAGGTAAATCCGGAAGGTCGTGCCGAGACCGATTTCGCTCGACACCGAAATGTGGCCTTCGCTCTGCCGCACGATGCCGTAAGCGGTGGACAGGCCGAGGCCGGTCCCTTTGCCGACATCCTTGGTCGTAAAGTACGGCTCGAAGATTCTCGCGCGCACTTCCGGCGACATGCCGGTGCCGCTGTCGGTCACGGACAACAGCACGTAGGCGCCCGGCCGCGCATCCGGTGAATCCGCGAGCGCCACGCCGTCCAGCACCGCATCGGCGGTTTCCACCGTAAGCCGCCCGCCCTGCGGCATCGCATCGCGCGCGTTCACGACCAGGTTCATCACGACCTGCTCGACCTGGCCCGGATCGACGCGCACGAACGCGCTCGTCGCCTTGCCCGTCACGGACATGACGATGTCTTCACCGATGACGCGGCGCAGCATCGGCTCGACTTTGCTGAGCGCGATATTGAGGTCGATGATCTTCGGCTGCAGCACCTGGCGGCGGCTGAACGCCAACATCTGGCGCGTCAGGTCGGCGGCGCGCATGGCGGCGCGGCCGATCTCCTCTGCATCGGCGCGACGCTCGTCTTTCGGATCGAGCGAGGTCAGCACGATTTCGGTGTAGCCGATGATCGCGGTCAGCAGGTTGTTGAAATCGTGCGCGATGCCGCCGGCGAGGCGGCCGACCGCCTCCATCTTCTGCGAGTGGCGCAGCTGTTCCTCGAGGATCAGCCGCTTGGTCATGGCATCGTCGCGCTCCGCCATGATCGCGGCGAGCATCAGGCCGCTCAGCGAGCCGAGCGCGAGAAACGTAAACAGCAGGAACTGCGTGAACTCGACCGGGAAAGCGGCGAACGGGCCGATGCCCATGCCGGCGATCGCGATCGCGAAGGCCGACAGCAAGGCGACGACCGTCGTCGACCCTCGCGCGCCAAAGCGCAGGCCTGCCCAGCCGACGATCGGGAAGAACAGGAACGCGATCGGCACGTCACGCGTCGCAAAAATCCCCCACAGGCCGAACATCAGCTGCGATCCGGCGAACAGCGTCAGCACGAGCGCGATGGCTTCGCCGATCCGCGGCCAGGTCCATGCCGCCGATCGCCCGTAGACCCACGCGAACACCAGCGGCGCAGTCACCATCACGCCGAGCCAGTCGCGCAGCCACCACAGCATGAAGTCGTAGGGCAGGACGCCGGCCGGTCTCGTCCCGAACACGTAATACAGCGACACTGCCAGCAGCGCGGCAAGGAACGATCCGACAGGCCCGGCGATCAACGAAATGACGATCGGATCGCGGACGCGCTCGAGCTTCGGATCGAAGTTGAGCGCCTTCATGATGCGGACGTCGACGATGGGCTGGACGATCTGGGCCAGCGCCAACGACAGGGCGACCGGCCACGCGTGGTAGTTGAGACCGAGCGCGAGCGAGCCGAGGACGAAGCCCGGCAGCAGCCGGTAACCGCCGATGTAGGTGAGAGCGACCGCGAGCCCAACCGGCGGCCAGAGCGGCGTGACGGGACGGCCTCCAGCTGTTGGATACAGCGCCAGCCCGGACAGGCCCCACGCGACGAGCGCGACCAGACCGTTCAGCACGATCGTGCCGATCAGCTCGTTCCGGGCATGCCAGGAACGAACTGCCGAAGTCAGGGAGGCAAACTGTGGCACGTGCTACGAAGACTATCGGCTGAAACTGGCCAATTCAAGCGCGATCCCGGTAAGGTTCTTGCACTGAATTGCCTGCCGAGATGTCCTGGATCCGCGATTGCGCGCTCACCCTCGTCCTGATGGCGATGTTCCTGCTCTTCCTGGTGGGTCAGTTCGTCACCGGTCTCAAGGAATACAACTCGTTCCGGGTGGACCATCAACAGGCGCCGATCGGAATGTCGTCGTACCTCGCGACCGGGCACTGGTGGGAGTCGGTGTTCGAGAACTGGGAGAGCGAGTTCCTGCAAATGGCGGTGTTCGTGCTGCTGACGACGGTGCTCGTGCAGAAAGGGTCACCGGAATCCCGCCGCGCGCAGATCAAGGAGCTGGTCGATGCCGACCCGCGCCGGTTCGCCGACCGGCCGAACGTGCCGTGGCCGGTGCGCCGGGGCGGCTGGATCCTGCGCCTCTACGAAAACTCGCTGGGTCTCGCGTTCGTGTTGCTGTTTCTGGTGTCGTGGGTTGGCCACGCCATCGGCGGCCATGCGGCGTTCGCGAGCGATCAAGTCGAGCACGGGCTCGCCAAGCCCGCATTCACCGACTACCTGACCTCATCGCGCTTCTGGTTCGAGTCGTTCCAGAACTGGCAGAGTGAATTCGTGTCGATCGCCGCCATGGTGTGGTTGGCCGTGTATCTCAGGCAGCGCGGCTCGCCGGAATCAAAACCGGTGCACGCGTCACACGCCGATCACGACTGATCAGGGATCAGGGATCAGGGATCAGAGATTGGTCAGTCGTGGAGGACGATGCTGAGCAGCGTGCTGTTGATCTTGATCTTGACGCCGCCGCTGTATTCAATAAAACCAAGCTTGCGGAACTTGTTCATGAAGAAGTTGACGCGCGATCGCGTCGTGCCCACCATCTCGGCCAGCGTCTCCTGCGACAGCTTCGGCAGCGTGCGTTCGGCGGTGTCGTCCTTGCCATAGCGCGCCAGCAGCAGCAGCGTGCGGGCCAGCCGCTTCTCGCTCGAGTTGAACAACTGATCGACGAGATCCTCTTCGATGCGAATGTTGCGCGCCAGCATGTGGGTGATGAAGCGGTCGGAGAGCGCCGACTGCTCGTGCAGCGTCCGCATCATTTCGCGCTTGGGAATGCGGAGCGCGGCGGTCGGCGTGATCGCGGTCGCGGTCGCCATGCGCAGCGTCTGGGCGGCCAGGCAGCCTTCACCCAGAAAATCGCCCGGGCTCAGGATGGCGACCACGGCTTCCTTGCCGCCGGACGACAACACCGACAGCTTGACGCTGCCTTGCTGGATGTAGAAAACCGTGTTGGCGGACGCGCCCTGCGCGAAAATCGTGGCGCCCTTCGCGTAACGCGCGAGCCGGCGCGACACGCCCGACTCAGCGAGGAACGCTGCGACGTCAAACACCGGCACCGGGCTTTTCTTAGCCATTAGAGATTTTTGCCGCCGCGCGAAGACCGCAGGTCGAGCAACGGCGGCGCAGGGATTCGCACTGTCGGCGGTGCGAAGCACCGCCGATTGATCCCGAAGCCCTGCCGAGCCGC
>JAYWEJ010000037.1:0-6008 GCA_043779345.1 Acidimicrobiia bacterium
CGAATGGGGAAGGTCGTTATTTGACGACCTTCCCACCTTTCCTGTTATCCACGACAAATCGATCGCGCGCCGGCATCTTCACCGCCGGCAGCGTGGTGCGATTCATCACCGCATCCTCGGGCACGATCTTGTTCAGCGCGAGGATGTAGGCGACCAGCGAATAGGTTTCATCGGACGTCAGCGTGCCCGGCTGCATGAACGGCATCGCGCGATTGGTGTAGTCGTAGAGCGTCGTCGCGTAGGGCCAGTAGTTGCCGACGGTCTTCACCAGCTTGGGGTTGGTCGCGAAGTCCCAGTTCTTGCCGGACTCGCGATCGACGAGGCGCTCGGCCGAGCCGCCCTGCCCGGTGGCGCCGTGGCACGACGCGCACTTGGCGGCGTAAATCTTCGCGCCCTCTGCGACCGTGCCCTTGCCGTCGGGAAGTCCGCGTCCGTCGGGCATCACGTCGATGTCGATTGTCTTGATCTCATCAGGCGAAGCAACGCGACCGATGCCTAGAGGTTTCTGAGCGAGCACCATGGCCGAGCCAAGCAGGATGGTTAGAACCATCGCAACCAACCTTCGTCCTGAACCTTCGCGTTGAACCCTCGCGCTGAACCTTTTCATGCCCCTGCTCCCGCGAATTTCACGGCGCCGTCGGCAAGGACCTTCCACGCGCGGATGTGATTGAAGTGATACGCCGTTGACGGCCCGCGCGCCGCGAGCAGCACGTCGTAGGTCGGCTGCACATAGCCGGTGTCATCGGTCGCGCGGCTCATGATCACCGCCTCGCCGCCCTGCCATTGCCATGGCAGGCGGAAGCGGGTGTGGCATTTCGGCAGCACCGGATCATCCAGCTTCGCCGGCTGCCACGTCCGGCCGTTGTCGGTGCTGATGTCGACGCGCGTGATCTTGCCGCGGCCGCTCCAGGCGATGCCGCGGATCTCCCACCAGCCCGGGCCGGTCAGCGTGTCGGGAAACGACGGCTCGGTGATCAGCGACTTGGCATCCATGTCGAGGCTGAAGATACGCGCGGTGCCGTCGGGCAGCGGATCGGTGTACTTCGACGTTTCCTCGCGCGTCATGAACGGCTGATCGGCGAGCTCGATGCGCCGCAGCCACTTCACGCTCGCGTTGCCTTCGACGCCGGGCAGGAACAGGCGCACCGGATAGCCCTGCTCGGGACGCAGCGGCTCGCCGTTCTGCCCGTACGCGATCAGCGCGTCGTCCCAGGCCTTGGCGATCGGCACGCTGCGGGTCATCACCGCGGCGTCCATGCCCTCGGCAAGGAACCACGTCGCCTTCGGCGACGCGCCGGCTTCGCGCAGCAGCGTGGCGAGCGGGACGCCGGTCCATTCGCTGGTGCTGGTCAGCCCGTCGATCTGCTGCGGCGTGAGATCGGTTTGATTGCCTTCGCGCCGATAGACGCGGCCGCCGTTGCCCGAGCATTCCATCGCGCGGATCACCGACCGGCCGGGGAAGCGGCGCAGATCGTCGAGCGTGAAGACCATCGGCCGCTCGACCATGCCGTGGATCATCAGCGAGTACTGCTTCGGATCGATGGCGGGCACGCCGCCGTGATGGCGCTCGAAGTGCAGATCGGACGGCGTGATGATGCCGTCGAGATCCTGGAGCGGTGTCAGGCTCGACGTGCGGCGCTCGCCGAGCGACACGCGCCTGGGACGCTCGAACGGAGAGCGCGAGCCGACGTCGGTGCTGAGCGGACCTTGAACTTTCGTGGGGTCGGCGGGCACTTTCGGGCGCGCCGCCTGATCCGGATTCTGGCCGGCAGCGGGCAGCGCCGCACCGACAATTCCCGCCGTTCCCGCGGCCAAAATACGCCGCCGCGAGATGGATTTCGGACGATCCATGCGCCCTCCTTGAAGTTCCCGGAGATTAGCAGATCCGGGGTCTGACCCCAATTTTCAACATCGGAATCGGTTCAATCGCCCTGCTTGGACGTTCGTTTAATAAAAATGCGCCACTTTTTGCACGTTTCTGCCGGTTTCGATGTTGAAAAGCGGGTCTGACCCCGCATTACAAACGCTGACACGAAAAGCCGCTAAGTCGTTGATAATTCTGGTTGTTAGTGTTACAAAACGGCCGTGCTTAGCGGCCACGTTCTACGGAAAAACTAGGCGGGGGCAAAGCGCCTGATGAAAAGACTCTCGTTCGTGGTTTTCTCCGCGCTCGTGTTGGGACTTGGTCTGTCCGTTTTTGCCGATCAGACGTCAGTTCGCACGTCCGCCTCCGCCGCCGCGCAGAACGCGCCGGCTTCGGCGAGACAGGCTCAGACTCAGGCGCTGCCGATGGCGGCGTCCCACACCACCACCTCGATCACGGATTCTCAAACAGCGCTGGTCAAGCAGTACTGCGCGACCTGTCACAACGATCGCAACAAGAACAACGCGGGCGGGCTGTCGCTCGCAAGTTTTGACGCGGCCAAGGTCGGCCATGACGCGCACGTCGCCGAAGTCGCCGAGAAAATGATCCGCAAGCTGCGCTCGGGCATGATGCCGCCGCCCAACGCGCGTCGCCCCGAAGGCACCGCGCTGACGTCGTTAGCCTCGTCGATGGAATCGCGGCTCGATCAGGCCTTCGCGCTCAATCCGAATCCCGGCCGCCGTCCCTTTCAGCGCCTCAATCGCGCCGAGTACTCGCGCGCGGTGAGCGCGCTGCTGTCGCTCGACGTCGACGTCAACGCGTTCCTGCCGCCCGACACCATCAGCGCCGGCTTCGACAACGTTGCCGACGCGCAGATGTTCACGGCGACGCTGATGGAAGGCTACCTGCGCGCGGCGAGCCGCATCAGCTCGCTGGCGGTCGGCGATCCGAAAGCGAGCGCGTCGGAATTCACCTACAAGGTCCCGCGCACCGGCTCGCAGATGCGTCACGTCGAGGGCGCGCCGTTCGGCACGCGCGGCGGCATTGCGGCCATGCACACGTTCCCCGCGGACGGCGAGTACTCCTTCCGCATGCAGCTGCACTCGATCCCGACCGGCCAGCTGTTTGGCAGCACGGTCAGGGGCGAGCTGCTCGAAGTCTCCATCGACGGCGAGCGCGTCGCCGTGCTCGAGATCAACCCGCGCATGAGCGAGGCGGATCCGACCGGCATGCACATCGTCACGCCGCGCATTCACATCAAGGCCGGCACGCACCGGCTGGCGGCGGCGTTCGTGCAGCGCTTCGACGCGGTTCCGGACGACCTGCTGCCGCCGATCGATCACAGCCTGGCTGACTCGCAGATCGGATCCGGGTTCGGCGTCACGACGCTGCCGCACCTGCGCGAGTTCGCGGTCAGCGGTCCGTTCAAGGTCACCGGCATCTCCGAGACGTCGAGCCGCAAGCGCATCTTCACCTGCCGGCCGACGTCGGCGGCCGAGGAAGCGGCCTGCGCGAACGAGATCCTCCGCAAGCTCGCCACCCAGGCGTATCGCGGTCCGCTCAGCACGCAGGACGTCGAGGGCCTGACGAAGTTCTACGCGCAGGGACGCCGTGACAACGGCGACTTCGAGTCCGGCATCCGGATGGCGCTGCAGGCGATGCTGGCGAGCCCGCGCTTCCTGTTGCGTCTTGAAGAGGCGCCGGCGACGGCGCGCGCGGGGCAGAACTACCGCATCAGCGATGTCGATCTCGCGACCCGGCTTTCTTTCTTCATCTGGGGCACGGGTCCGGACGAGGAGCTGCTGAAGATCGCGCAGCGCGGCACGCTCCGCGGTCCGGGCGTACTGGCGGCGCAGGTCAAGCGCCTGACCGCGGATCCGAAATCGGACGCGCTCGCGACGCGGTTTGGAGCGCAGTGGCTGCGCCTGCAGGACCTCGAGAAAATCTATCCCGACGCGCTGCTGTTCCCGTACTACGACTTCAAGCTCGGCGCAGCGCTGCGGAAGGAAACCGAGCTCTTCTTCGACAGCATCGTCCGTGACGATCGCAGCGTCCTCGACCTGATCACCGCCGACTACACGTTCGTCAACGAGCGGATCGCGCGCCACTACGGCATTCCGAACATCAACGGCGACAACTTCCAGCGCGTCACGCTGGCCGACGAGAACCGCCGCGGCCTGCTCGGGCAGGGCAGCATCCTCGCGCTGACGTCGGTGGCCGATCGCACATCGCCGGTGTTGCGCGGCAAGTGGATCATGGAAGTGCTGCTGGCGTCGCCGCCGCCGGCGCCGCCGCCGAACGTGCCGACGCTCGACGAGACCAAGGCCGAAGCCGGCGACACGATGCTGAGCACGCGCCAGCGCATGGAGCAGCACCGCGCCAATCCGCAGTGCAACTCGTGCCATCGCGTGATCGATCCGCTAGGCCTCGCGCTCGAGAACTTCGACGTCACCGGCCGCTGGCGCCTGCGCGACAACGGCAACCTCGTCGATCCGGTCGGCGACCTCTACGACGGCACCCGCATGACCGGCCCCGGCGGCCTGCGCGCGGCGCTGCTCAAGCACCAGGACATGTTCTTCCTGAGCTTCACCGAGAGCCTGATGACCTACGGCCTCGGCCGCCGCGTCGAGCCGTTCGACATGCCTGCGATTCGCAAGATCGTCCGCGACGCGGCCAAGGACAACAACCGCTTCTCGGCCTTCGTACTGGGAGTGGTGAACAGCCGCGCGTTCCAGATGAGCCGGGCTGACGACGCCACGACGACCGACGATGCGAAGAGCCGGTAACGGTTTCAGATTGCTGATTGCGGATTGCTGATCACTTGCGGATTGCCGATCGCGGATTGCTGATTAGGAGAGCGTAATGGAATTCCTTACGAAGAAGCACATGTCTCGCCGCACCGTCCTTCGTGGCCTTGGGGTCACGATGGCGCTGCCTGTTCTCGATGCGATGTCGCCAGCCGCGACCGCGTTCGCGAAGACGACGGCCGCCGCGAAGAAGGTGCGCCTGTCGGCGATCGAGATGGTGCACGGCTCCGCCGGCGCCACCCAGTACGGCCTCAGCAAGAGCCTGTGGTCGCCGGCTGAGGTCGGCACCGCGTTCGACCTGAGTCCGGGCGCGCTGTCGCCGCTCGAGCCCTTCCGCGATTACCTGACCGTCGTCAGCAACACCGACGTCCGCAACGCCGAGGCGTTCTCGCTGCCGGAGATCGGCGCGGATCACTTCCGGTCGAGCGCGGTGTTCCTGACGCAGTCGCACCCCAAGAAGACGCAGGGGTCGGATGTCCTCGCCGGCACGTCGCTCGATCAGCTCTACGCGCAGCAGTTCGGCCAGGACACGGCGATTCCCTCGATGCAGCTGTCGATCGAGACCGTCGATCAGTCCGGCGGCTGCGCCTACGGCTACAGCTGCGCCTACACCGACAGCCTCAGCTGGGCGACGCCCGAGAAGCCGCTGCCGATGATTCGCGACCCGCGCGCGATCTTTGATTCGCTGTTCGGCGTCGGCGCGACGCCCGCCGAGCGCGCGCAGAGCCGCCGCGCCGACAAGAGCATCCTCGACTGGGTCAGCGCGGAAGTGTCGCGCCTCAGCAAGGACCTCGGCAGCTCGGACCGCCAGCGTCTCGGCCAGTACCTGACCGAGATTCGCGAGATCGAGCGGCGCATCCAGAAGATCGAAGCGCAGAACAGCAGCGGCGAAGTCCGCGAGCTGCCGGACGCGCCGGTCGGCGTGCCCGATGATTTCGCGGAGCATGTCAAGCTGATGTTCGACCTGCAGGTGCTGGCCTACGCGTCAGACACCACCCGCGTGTTCTCGTTCAAGATGGGCCGCGACGGTTCGGCGCGCGTCTATCCGGCCAGCGGCGTCCGCAGCGCGTTCCACCCCGCCTCGCACCACGGCGAGCGCGAGGAGCGCGTCACCGACTTCATGAAGATCAACCGCTATCACGTCAGCATGGTTCCCTACTTCCTCAAGAAGCTGAAGGAAACGCCCGACGGCGACGGCGCCAACCTGCTCGACAACACGCTGGTGATCTACGGCTCGCCGATGGGCAACTCGAACGTGCACAACCACAAGCGCTGCCCGCTGTTCCTCGCCGGCAAGGCCGGCGGCGCGCTGCGCGGCAACCTGCATCTGAAGGCTG
>JAYWEJ010000038.1:0-14255 GCA_043779345.1 Acidimicrobiia bacterium
GCGCGAATCTCGTTCTCCCGCTTGATCGCGCAGGCATCCTCGGCACGCTGACCCTTGACGGGATCGGCGCACTTTCCCGACAGATCGCCGGCCAGTAAATACGGGAACGCATGGCCGTAGACCTCGTGGGCAAGGATGCGGTCGAGGTCGTCCTCGAAACCACCCATGGTCGTCAGCGACCCCTGGAGGGACTGGAGCAAATCGAGGTTCACGACCACCACCACCGCGTCCACGCGCGTTTCGTCCTCGGCGAGCGGCTGGACCTCCGCGATCACGCCGTGATCGAACGCCCGCAGCTTCCCGCTGTCCGGGTCCTTGACGCGGACATGCTTCGGCGTCACCACGACGACTTTTCGCCCAAGCTGCTCAATGTCCTTGACCGTGTTCCGCCACAGCGCGCTGCGAGCGAACAATCGATTGAGACTGTCTTGAAGAGTCGGGTGGTTGGTGAGGACCGCTGTCGTTGCGGATCTGGGTGGGAGTTTGTCTGCACGCACCTCGACCGAGGCGACAATCAGAGCCGCCGCCAGCAACGCCCACGCGCATTGGCGGGCTAAGGTCATGTGACGACTCAGCAACGATACGGTTAAATGTACGTTACTTCAAGAGGGACTACCGATTTCCCGCCAAAATTTACACATGTAACGGTTCCAGCGACGGCGCGGGCATTTATGCCATCATTAACAAATTGCCGCCACAGGGGCGGCACACTTAGATGAGTGAGCTCAAGGCACCTATGACCCGCATACTCTCCGTGATCGCAGTCGGCTGTCTGGTTGGAACGGTTGGCCTGTCAGCGCAAATGAAGCACGTGGACATGAAGGACGCCAAGGGCAACGTCGTCGGCATGCTGATGATTTCGCCCGCCAAGGGTGGCGGCGTGTCGATTGATGTCGACGTGAAGGGCCTGCCGGCCGGCGAGCACGCCATTCACTTCCACGCTGTGCCGAAGTGCGAGGCGCCGTTCACCAGCGCCGGCGGCCACTTCAACCCGGCGAACAAGAAGCACGGCACGCAGAACCCAGGGGGCGCTCACGCCGGCGACATGGGTAACGTCACGGTGGCCGCCAACGGCATCGCGCGAACGACCATCACTAACAAGAGCGTGACGATGGGCGCGGAACCGAATTCGATGTATGCCAATGGCGGCACGGCGTTGATCATCCATGCCGGCGCCGACGACATGACGACGGATCCGGACGGTAACGCAGGCGCCCGCATCGTCTGCGGAGCGATTACCAAGTAACGTCGACCACGATGGCGCGAATCCTGTCGACGGTGGCGTTGGTCTGCGTGGGCGGCGCGATGCTCGCCGCGTGCGGTGAATCGCAACCGTCGTCCGCGCCGGCCTCGCAAAGCGCTCCTGCGTCCGCGCCGGCGCCGACAGATACCGCCGACTCGTCGCGCCGTAGCCCTGAGGCGAAGGCGGATGGTCCCGGTACCATCATCGGCGCCGTGACGTTTGCAGGCACAGCCCCGAAGCCGCGACCGCTGCCAATGGATTCCGATCCGCTATGCGTCGCGGAACCGGGGGCGACTTCCGAGCTGCTAGTAGTGGGTCCCGGCAACGGCATCAAGAACGTCTTCGTGTACGTGAAGGACGGCCTCGGTGCGCGCCGCTACGCCGTGCCGGCGGCGCCGGTGCTGCTGGATCAGAAGGGGTGTCGCTATATCCCCCACGTCTTTGGCGTGCAGGCCGGTCAGACCATCCTGGTCTCCAACAGCGATCCGCTGATCCACAACGTCCACGCCATGCCAAAAAACAATCGCGAATTCAACTTTGGACAGCCGGCCAAGACGCCGCCGGTGACGAGGGTCTTCGAACAGGCCGAGATCGGCCTGCCCTTTAAGTGTGACGTCCACGGCTGGATGAACGCCTATGTCAACGTCGTGTCGCACCCGTTCTTCGCGGTCACGAAAGACGACGGCAGCTTCGAGATCAAGGGGCTACCGGCCGGCAGTTATACGCTCGAGCTGTGGCACGAGCGGCTCGGTACGCAGACGGTGCCCGTCACCGTCGACGCGGCGGCCCCCGCCAAGGTCAGCGCGTCGTTCAAGCCAGCGAGCTAGCCGCGAAGCAACGTATAATCCCCCAGCTTTGACCATCACTCGAAAAGGAGTCTCGATGAAGATTGTGAACGCCGTGGCGCTCGGACTATGCACCGTGATCGCGGCCGCCTGTGGCGGCGCGGAAACGCCGCCCGCAGCCGCCCCCGCAAGCACGCCTGCCGCCGCACCGGCGAGCCCACCTGCTACCAGGGTATTTTTCGTGTCGCCGGCCAACGGCGCCACCATCAAGCCGATGTCGACCATCGAGTTCGGCAGCAGCGGCGTGACCGTCGCCGCCGTGCCGCCCGGCGAGCTGAAGCCCGAACAGGTCCGCGCGGGCACGATTCACTACCACATCGCCGTCGACAGCGATTGCCTCGCGGCCGGAACTGCGATCCCGAAGGCCGACCCGTGGGTGCACTTTGGCGACGGCAAGAAGGTGATCGAGATGTCGCTGGCACCAGGGGCTCATCGTCTCACCGTGCAGGCGGGCGATGACCTGCATCGGACGATTGCGGGCCTCTGCGAGACCATCAACGTGACGGTGGCGCCGTAGTTGAATCAGGGGGGATGCTTGGTCTCGACTAAGACTCCCCTCCTCTTCGCCGGGACACTGCTGCTCTTTACGGCTTCGATCTCGCTCACCGCGTCTCAAGCCCCGTCGGTTGCGAGCGGGCTGGCGCCGCTCGATCCGTTCATCGGACGGTGGCAGGGCACGCAGGAAGGGCAACCCGGCAAGGGCACGGTCGAGCGCGAGTATTCGCGCATCCTGCGATCGCGATTCATCCAGATGACGAATCGCAGCGTCTACCCGCCGCAAGAGAAGAATCCCAAAGGCGAGGAGCACGAGGACATCGGCATCTTCAGCAACGACAGCGCGCGCAAGCGGATCACGTTCCGGCAATATCACGTCGAAGGCTTCGTGGTTCAGTACGTGATGGAGCCGGTCGAGAAAGCCGGCACGCTGGCGTTCGTCAGCGAGTCGATCGCCAACATCCCGGTCGGCTACCGCGCCCGCGAAACCTACAATCTGATCGGCGCCGATGAATTCGAGGAAGTGTTCGAGCTCGCCGAGCCCGGGAAGGATTTTGCCGTCTACTCTCGATCGCGCCTGAAGCGCGTGCGCTGACTCATCGCCCGTCCTTCTTCACGGCCAGCAGCATCGCGGCGATCAGGAGGCAGCTGAGACCTGCGAACACCACGCCGTATCCGCTGGCGCTGCCGATCGCCGCCGCGGCGACCGGCCCCGCAGCGCGAGCGATCTGCTGACCGCGGGCGATCACACCATTCGCATGACCGGCGCGCTCGGGCCCGTACTGATCGAGCACGAGGTACGGCCGCGCCAACGTCGTCAGTCCCGTCCCCCCTGCAAACACCATCACGCCGACCCACATCGCGACGGTGCCGTGGACGACCAGCGCGAGCAGGCCGGCGATCTGCATCGCGAAGCTCACCAGCAGCAGTGGAACGGGTCGCGGCGCCACGCGCGCGTTGCTGAGGAGCAAGCGCCCGGGCAGCTGCATGATCCCGAACGACCCCGCGACGGTTGCCGCGAACGTCGGCGCGAGCCCGCGATCGATCAGCGAGGCCACCAGATTCGACGACACCGCCGAGTTGACGATGATCGACATCGCGAAGAGCACGACGAGACGGCCCAGTCCGGGCAATGGCGGGCGGTGGTGTTGTGACGCGGTGGATCCGGAGATCGCGTCACGAATGGTTTGCGCGGACCAGGCGAGATCGCGAAACGCAAACCGGCTGACGATCACGGTCGTCACCGCGATGATCAGGGCGAGGGCGACGACCGCGCCGCGCCAGCCAAGCCGTGTCACGAGCGCGGACGTGCCCGGAAGAAACGCCGTGCTCGCCAGCCCGCCGATCACCGTGACGGTCGCGATGGCGCGCAGCCGGCCTTCGGGATCCGCGAAGGCGCGGCCGACGATCGCGAACACCGGTTCGTAGAGGATCGAGGCCATGCACAAACCAAGCGCGGCCCAGATGATGTAGGTCGTCCAGATCGTGGGCACCAGCGCCCACAACAACAGGAGCCCTGCTGCGAGCAGACCACCGGCCTGCATCACAGCCGGCCCCTGTCCGCGATCGGCGAGCCGCCCGACGGCGGGCGCCGCGGCCGCGGAAACCAGCAGCCCCAGGGAGAACGCGCCGGCGATCAGCCACCGCGGCGCATCAAAGGCGTTCTGCAATGGGACGAGCAGGACGCTGAACGCAAAGAACAGGACGCCCCAGTTGACCAGCTGACCGCAGCCGATCGCCCAGATCGCTTGGGGGCGTATCACGACGTCGAGCGTACTCCGATCGGCAGCACCACCGGTTCGGGCGTGCCGCATCCGCACCCGCCCTTACCCTCCGCCTTCGCAACCGCATCGTCCACGCAGCACACGTTCGCTGCTTCAGGCGCCGGACCACCACAACATCCGCCTGCCGCTGTGACAGCCGTTGCGGCGGCAGGCTCTGCGCCGCAACACGCGCCGCCGGAGGCGGCGCCAGAAACGCTGTTGCAGACTCCGGTTTCGGGCAGCACCAACTCGACGCGTTCGGCCGCCGCTGTATCGCCCGCAAGCATCGCCACCACCGACCGCGCCTGTTCGTACCCAGTCGCCAGCAGGAACGTCGGCGCGCGGCCGTAGCTCTTCATGCCGACGACGTAGAAATCCTTTTCGGGGTGCGCGAGCTGACGCGCGCCGTGCGGACGCACCGTGCCGCAGCTGTGTTCGTTGGGATCGATCAACGGCGCGAGGGCGGTTGGACACTCCAACCATGAATCGAGGGCGAGCCGCACTTCGGACAGCATTGCCAGGTCGGGACGGAAACCCGTGCACACGACCACTTCATCAACCACAATATCAACCGCCTCGTCGCGAACGACGCCGTGCACATTGAGCGCGTCTTCGAGGCACTCGAAGGTGCGAATGCGGAAGGGCGTCAACACGCGAATGCGTCCGGAGTCCACGGCGCGCTTCGCCCGCTGCCCGAGCTCGCCGCGGGCCTCGAGGGCATCGGACGCACCACCGCCCCACACCGACTCGAGACTGTCGCGCCGCATCGCCCAGATGATCCGCGTCTCGGCGGCGTGCTCGGCGAGCGCGAGCAAGTCGAGAACCACAGTGAATGCGGAGTGTCCGCTGCCGACGACCAACACGCGCTTGCCGGCGTAGCGCTGGCGGTGGCGGCCGCTCACATCGGGAATGCCGTACGCGATCTTGCCGCTGAACTGACGCTCGCCAGAGGCCGCGACTCCACCGGATCCCGCCGGATTCGGCTGCGCCCAGGTGCCGCTGGCATCGATCACGGCGCGGGCTTCGATGGTCTCGCCGTTTTCCAGCCGAATCTCGAACGGCTGCTCGTTGCGCCCCCTGGTCCTGACCTTGTCGAAATCCTTGCGGCCGACCGATGTGACGCGCGCGTGGTAGCGGATATGCGGCTGAATCGACGGATGATTCGCCAACGGCCGCACATACTGATCGATCAGCTCGTTGCCAGTCGGCAGGTGGTCGGCATCCGGTGACGACCAGCCGGTCGACTCGAGCAACGCCCTGGCCGCGGCGTCGACCATGTAGCGCCACGGCGAGAACGTCCGGACATGCCCCCACTCGCGAACCGCCGCGCCTGCCTCAGCTCCCGCTTCGAGCACGACGAACGGCTGTTGATAGGCGTGGAGGTGGGCGGCGGCGGCGAGACCCACCGGGCCTCCCCCAATGACGGCAACGGGTAGCGTGTTCATATATATATGCATTCGCGAATATGTTGCAGCCATGCTATATTCGCCTAACCGAATATGTCAAGCCCCTGTTGCAGATTGAAGCCGGCCCAGCCGATCAAGGAGATCGACGCCCTGACAACGGTCTATGCGGCGCTCGCGGATCCGACGCGGTTGCGGATGCTGTCGCTGCTCAGTGAAGACGAGATCTGCGTCTGTCACATTCACGCCAGCCTCGACGTGCCGCAGCCGACGGCCTCCCGCCATCTCGCGTACCTGCGCAAGTCCGGGTTGGTCGAGGCGCGCCGCGACGGCATCTGGATGCACTACCGGCTCGCACCGATTGGCAACCCGGTGATTGCCGCGGTCGTCAAAGCCGCCTTACACGCGCTCACCCACACCTCGATCAGCGTCAAGGACGAAAAGCGGCTGCAGGTCGCGCTGCAGGCGTGATCACCGTCCTCTTCGCCTGCGTGCACAACGCCGGGCGATCGCAAATCGCCGCTGCCCTCTTCAATCGCTACGCCGATTCGCGGAAAGCCCTCGCCATCTCCGCTGGTACGCAACCTGGTCCGCGCGTGCATCCCGAAGTGGTCGCCGCGATGCGCGAGCGCGGTTTCGAGCTGTCGTCGCAGACCCCGCAGCGGCTGACGCCCGAGCTCGCCGCTACCGCCGGCTGGTTGATCACGATGGGATGCGGCGACGACTGTCCGGCCGTTCCCGGGGCCCGGCGGGATGACTGGCCGATCCGCGACCCCAAGGGCCAGGCGCTGGCAACAGTGCATGCGATCGCGGATGATATCGACGCGCGCGTGCGCGCCTTCGTGGCCGCCGAGCACCTGGACTGAGATGCTGAGACTCGCACTGATCCTCCTGAGCGCGGCCGCACTCGCCGCGCAATCGGCGCCGCGGCTGTTCAACGGCCGGCCGATGATGCACGCCCACAATGCCTACCCCGAGAAGGGACGCTGGGGCGACCGTATCGATCGCGCGCTGGCCACGGGCGCCACGCCCGTCGTCATCGAGCAGGATCTCGCGCTGGCCGGCCAGGGCGGGTCCGCGCGCAGCGTGGTCTCGCACGACGACAAGTTGACCGGCAGCGAGCCGACGCTCGAATCGTATTTCTTCGATCGCGTGCGGCCGCTGATGGAACGCGCGCTCACCGAGCGCCGTGAAGAGCGCTGGCCGCTCATCGTCCTGCATCTCGACTTCAAGACCAACGAGCCCGCGCATCATCGCGCGGTTTGGGCGCTGCTGCAGAAGCATCAGCGCTGGCTGACGACCGCCGATCGCGGGACCGATCCGAACCAGGTGATGCCGCTGAAACCAGGTCCGCTGCTCGCGCTGACCGAGAGCGGCGAGAACCAGGAAGCCGACTTCTTCACCACGCAGCCTGCAGGCCAGCCGCTCCTGATCTTCGGCAGCGTGCCGAATGCGCCGGTGTTTCGCATCGAAGATCCCGAAGAACGGGCTCGCGCGATCATGGCGGCATCGCCTGACACGTTGATCGCGTCACGCGCGACCAACTATCGGCGCTGGGTGAATTTTCCGTGGCAGGTGATCGAGCGCGGCGGCCCGCGACAGGCCGGCGACTGGAACGACGCCGATGGCGCGCGCCTCGCGGCGATCGTGAACCGCGCTCACGCACAGGGCCTCGGCGTGCGTTTCTTTACGCTCAACGGACACGATCCGGCCGCGCATCCTGAGTGGACCGCGTCGTACAACTTTGGTTCGTTCGCGGCGGTGCGCACACGCTGGCAAGCGGCGATCGCCGCCGGCGTGGATCTGATCGCGACGGATCAGTATGAAGAGCTTGCCGCCTTGATGAACGCGCGCCCCTGATCACGACGTTCGCGTCAGTCTCGAGCGTTGGCAACTTCGCGCTACGGTTCGCGCCGCGTGCCAGGGATCAGGGGCGCGCCGGCCAATAGCAACGCCACCACACCGGCGATCGACCAGAACGTCGTCTCCGGCCACGCCAGGATCGGATACCCTTCGGCGGCGCTGAAGAACGACGGATCGGCTGCCGCGCGCGTCGCGAGGTCGGCGCGCTGTTCGGGCGGCCATCGATTGCCGCTGGGGGACGCGTACGTCGGCAGGTCCAGCACCGGCACGAAGAACCGTTCGAGGATCAGATTTTCTCGCCACGCCTCGCTCACCTCGGCGGTATTCCGTCGCCGCACGTGCCACAGGCCTTCGTCGAGGTATTGATCCTCCCGCGATAAACGCGGCAGCGCGACCGGCGGCTGTGTTTGCCACAATGCGGCGCGGTGGCCCTGCAGATTGTTCAGTTCCTCCGCCGAGTAGTGCGACTTGAATCGCCCAATGTCGGACACCTCGACGACGTGGCCGAGATGGACCTGGCTGACGAACGTCATGAAGATCAACCAGACCATTGCGGACGCGACGCCGATTCGCCGCCACGAGGCCTGCCGCAGGAGCGGCGAGAACGTGGCCGGCGGCTGGATCGCCAGCGAGAACAGCAATCCACACACGATCGCGGCGAGGTTGAGAAACACGTCGTGCGCTTCCCCGACCCGGTACGGAATGAACCACTGCAGCCACTCGTCGAAAGTGCCGACCGCGAACGCCGCCAGCAGCGGCAGGATCACGATCGACGGATCGCCGGCAGGCCTCCACGCTCGATAGAACAAAAAGGCGATCAATCCGTACTCGACGAAGTGCACGCGCTCGACGGCGTTGACCTCCGCATACGGTGTTGAGGTCCACCACATGTAGGTCCCGCCGAACAGCAGCGCGATCGCCATCAGCCCGAACCGCCGCCCTCGCCGCTCGCGAATGCGCGTCAACGCGAGCAGGATCGTCAGTCCTACGGCCGCGATGACGCCGACACCGAACAACAGGACGTAGTTGCGCGTGGACAGGGAGCGCCGCAGGAACGACTGCAGCAGTCCCATGAACGGCGAGGCCAGGACGATGGCCGCCGAGGCGATCAAGGCGACAGCAAATTTCATGCGGCTAAACCCCTACAGGATACAATCGCCCGGCCCATGTCCCGCACTCGCGGCCTCGCCGCGCTCGTCCTCCTCTTTATCGTCATCGCGTACGTGATTCCGGCCCCGGCCACCATCACCGCTCAGGGATGGCGGCAGACGGCGATCTTCATCTGCGTCATCGCCGGGATGGTGACCGATCCGCTGCCGGCGTCGGCGCTGGTCCTGATCGGGTTGACGGCGATGGCGATCAACGGCACGCCGATGCCCGAAGTGCTGGGCGGCTTCGCGAATTCGTCGGTGTGGCTCGTCATCGTCGCGATGCTGATCGCAAAGGCAATGCTCGACTGCGGGCTGGCCCGCCGCATTGCGCTGCTGTTCGTCCGCGCCTTCGGCAGGACGCCGCTTGGCATCGCTTACGCGCTGCAGATGACCGATGTCACGCTCGCGTCCGGCGTGCCCTCGATCACGGCGCGCAGCGCCGGCATGATCCTGCCGGTGGCGCGCAGCATCGCGGAGTTCTTTCAATCCAAGCCCGATCACACGCGCTTGCGGCTCGGCGCGTTCCTGATCGCGGCCATGTATCAAGGGTCGGCGGTGGCCTGCGCGATGTTCATCACCGGCCAGGCCAGCAACCTGCTCGGCGCGAACCTGGCGCTGAAGCTGACGGGGATACAGGTCACGGCGCCCAGCTGGTTCATGGCGGCGATCGTGCCGGGCCTGCTCTCCTGCCTGGTGGTGCCGTGGATCACCTATCGCACGCTCACGCCGGAGATCACGCACACCCCCGAGGCGCCGTCGTTCGCGCGCGAAGAGCTGCGCCTGATGGGGCCGCTCAGCCGCAACGAATGGGTCACGCTGATCGTGTTCGCCGGCGTCGGCATCACGTGGCTGACGACGGTCTGGCACGGCCTCGACGTGACCATGGTCGCGTTCATTGGGTTAGGCATTCTGCTCGTCACCGGCACGATGTCGTGGCAGACCGCGTCCAGCGAGCGGTCGGCGTGGGATGTGTTCGTGTGGTACGGCGGCATGCTGCGCATGGGCGAGCTCCTCAACAACACCGGCTCGACGCGGGTCCTCGCCGAAAACGTCGCCAGTCTGTTTGGGGGAATTCCCTGGGTCGTGGTGCTCGTCGCGATCCTGATCATCTTCTTCTACACGCACTACTTTTTCGCGAGCATCACCGCGCACATGCTGGCGATGTTCCCGCCGTTCGTCGCGGTGTTGATCGGAATTGGCGTGCCACCGCTGCTCGCGGTTTACAGCCTGCTGTGCCTCGCGAACCTCACCGCCGGGCTGACCCACTACGGGACGACAACCGGTCCCATCTTGTTTGGAACCGGTTACGTCACGCGCGCTGAGTGGTGGCGGGTCGGCTTCTTCGTCTCCGTCGCCAACGTGGCGATCTGGCTGACCGCCGGCTTCGCCTGGTGGAAATTTCTGGGGTTCTGGTAGACCGAACACTCTCGAGGACACGGAGAAGTACGGAGAACACGGAGCACGGAGGACAACTCCGTGTCCTCCGTACTTCTCCGTGTCCTCGTCAGCGTTAGAAGCTAGCCTTAACCCCGAACTGGATGATTCTCGGATCGTAGGTCGCGGTAATTGTGCCGTAGGCGCCGGCGCTGCGGTTGCCGGCCGGCGCGCGGAAGTTGGTGCGGTTCAGCAGGTTGAAGAACTCACCGCGGAACTCGAGGGCGCCATTTCGCCACGGCATGTTGAACTTCTTCGACATCACCATGTCGACCGTCCACACCAGCGGGCCGCGCAGGCTGTTGCGCGGGGCGTTGCCGAACGGCTGGCTCAGATCGGTCGGCGCCAGCACCGTGGTGCGGCTCAACCAGTTGTTGATGTTGCGCTCGCCTTCCGGCACCAGCGGATCGCCGCTGACGTTCGGCCGGTAGTTGTTGGCGCCGCGGAAATCCTGCTGGATGCCGGACACCACCTGGTTGGCAATCGGCGTGTAGGTCAGGGTCACGGTCTCGCCCGGCACCACGGTATTGATGCCGGCGATCATCCAGCCGCCGAGCACCGCCTCGGTGAACGCGCTCGCGTTGTTCAAGTACTTGCGGCCGCGGCCGAACGGCAGGTCGACGACAAAGCTCGTCGTGCTGTTGTACGGCTGGTGATACGAGGAGTAACCGTAGTCGGCGTCGAGGTTGTTGAAGTCCTGCGGCGCGGGGAAATTGCCGTTGGGACTCTCGAGCGAGCCGGCGCCATTGTCCTTGGTTTGCGACAACGTCAACGAGCTCAGCAGCGTCATGTTCCGGCCGATGCGCCAGTCGAACTTGGTCTGGAACGAGTGGTAGCGCGACTTGCCGCCGTTGAACGAATACGTGATGTCGGCGTATTCAGGGATCGGCCGGCGCGACTGCAGCGTCAGCGTGCCCGCGGCGTTATTGGGCGCCGCTTGATTCAGGTTCGCGAACAGCAGCATGCCGTTGGCGCGATTGCCGACATAGGCGAGGTCGAGCAACGCGCCGTCCCAGACTTCGCGCTGCACCGACGCAAACCAGCTGTGCACGTCGCTCGACTGGTAGTCCTTCGGCATGTAGGTGATGTTGGCCAACAGCGGATTGAAGCGTGACGGATCGGTCAGGCCGACCGGGTAGCCCTGCTGCGTCGTCCGGAACGTGCTGTCGGCAAGCGACTGCACGACGACGGCGTTGATGACCTGCGGGCCGTTGATCGGCAGCACGTTGGCGCCGCCGGCGCGATGGAAGTGCACGTAGCTCTTGCCATAGCCGGCGCGCATCACGGTGCGATCCGCGATGGTGTAGGCCATACCGAGGCGCGGGCCGAAGTTGTTGCGATCGGGCTTCAGCGTCGAGCGATCCTCGAGCGATCCGTCCTTTGCCATCACCATGCGCTTGGTCGCCGGATCGAAGTTCGACAGCACGTTGTTCGCTTCAATCCACGGCGTCGCGTACTCGTAGCGCAGGCCGGCGTTCAGCGTCAGGCGATCGTTGACGCGCCAGTCGTCCTGCACGTAAATGAAGTGCATGTTCTGTTCGAGCTCGGCGACCAGGATGTTGCTCAGCGCATAGGTCGAGCGCGCGCCAAACATGAAGTCGGCGAGGTTGTAGAGGTTGTTGTTGGCGGCCGTCGGCACCGCCTTCGAGAACTGGCCGGTGTAGGAATCGCGGCCATACAGCGGATTGACGTCCTGCACTTCCGTCAGCACGCGCTGGAACTCGTAACCGGTCTTGAGCGAATGCCGTCCCTGCAGCCACGTGTAGTTGATCTTCGGATTGAAGACCGTCGGGTACTGCCACTGCGGATTGGTCGCCTGGCGGCCCAAGTCCGAGAAGCCGGTGATCAACTGCGTCGGCAGTCCCGCGGCCACGCGCGGATCGGTGGGCAGTCCGGTGATGCCGTAGACGCTTTCGGCGCTGCCCTCGCCCTTGAACAGGGAATAAGGGTTCTTGCCCGCCTTGGTAGTCGACCAGCCGAATCGCGCTTCCAGCAGCGAGGTGCCGGTCGGCGTGTAGGTCAGGCCGCTCGAGAACTGCTTGTTGGTGACGTAGGTCTGCGCGTTGCCGGCGCCGCCCGACGTCCCGCTGATCGGCGGCTGATCGAGAATGTCGGCGTCGCGCCAGCCGACGCGCCCGAACACCGACAGGCGCGGGCTGATCTGAACGTCCACCTTGCCGCCCGCCTTCGGCGTGCGGTTGGTGAACTCCTGGAGGATCTGCAGGTTGTTGGTGGCGGCCGAGTTGCTCGGCTGCGGCAGATCGTTCAGCACCTTGCGCGCGAACGCGGTCATCGGAATCGGCGTGCCGGCCGGATAGATGTCGCCGGTCAACGGATTCCTGACGTCGACCGCCAGCAGGCCGCTGCGCTGCGCCAGCGTCGCAATCGTCGAGATCGCCGTCTGGCTGCGCGTCTGATCGAAGATCTCGACGTCGGCGAAGAAGAACGCCTTGTTCTTCTTGATCGGGCCGCCGAGGACGCCGCCGTATTGATCGCGATCGAAGCCGGGCTTGACGCCGCTCGCCGGGCGGAAGAAGCCGGTGGCGTTGAGCTCGGTGCGGCGCATGAACTCCCACGCCGAGCCGCGGAAGGTGTTGGTGCCGCTCGCATACGCGACGTTGATGGTGGCACCGGCCGAGCGCCCGTATTCCGCGCTCATGTTGTTGGTGACGACCTTGAACTCGCCGACCGCGTCGGGCGCTGGTTGCATGACCTGGTTCGAGAAGCCCTGGTTGCTGGTGCCGTAGGCGTTGTTGTCGACGCCGTCGATCAGGAAGTTGTTGAAGGTCGAGCGCAGCCCGTTGACGTTGAACGAGCCTTCGCGCGGCGTGAAGCCGCCGGTGTTGAGCGCCGACAGGCGCACGCCGGGCGACAGCAGCGCCAGCGCCGAATACTCGCGGCCGTTGAGCGGCAACGCCCTGGTCTGCTCGCCGGTGATCACCTGGCTGCGGTCGCTCGAGTCGGTCTGCAGCAGCACCGCGCTGGCGCTGACTTCGACCTTCTCCGTCAGCTGGCCGACCGCCATGTTCAGGTCGACGCGCTGGCGGGCGCCGACCGTGACCTGCACGTTGTCGACGAGCGCGATCGAGAAGCCCGCCTTTTCGGCCGTGATCACATACGTGCCGGGGCGGAGCGTGAAGAACTCGTAGTTGCCATTGGCATCACTCGATCTTTCGCTCGTGACGCCGGTCTGGGTATTGGTCAGCGTCACCTTGGCGCCGGGGACCACCGCCCCCGTGGAATCCTTGATGGTGCCGACCACGTTACCGGTTTCAAATTGCGCCCAGGCCGGCGCGGAGACGATCACTGACATCAACAGGGCTAGCAGCATCCGTTTCATTCTGTTTTTCCTCGAATGGAAAGCATACGCGCGACACATGATACGCGCATTACGGTGGTAAAACAGCCGTGCAAATCGTCCGGCTGGGGCGAATCCGGCCAATCGGTAACGCAGAATTAACCCCTTCGTCACCTGTCAGAAACCCCCGGCCGCTACCGTGAGGCATGGATCAAGCAGCGCCCGTGGAGCATCACGGGTCAGGCAGGCAGCGGGCTCGCGGTGTCGACAAAATGCGCGTGCTCGTCGTCGAAGACGAAAGCGACATCGCCGGCCTCGTCAAACACACGCTCGAGCGATCGGGCGACGCGGTGGTGGAAGTGGCCAGCAGCGGCGACCAGGCGCTGAAGGCCGCCAGCGAGCTGCCGCCGGACCTCATCATTCTCGATCTCAATTTGCCGGTGCTGGGCGGCCTCGAAGTCTGTCGATTGCTTCGTACCCGTCCGGGCACCGCCAAAACGCCAATCATCATGTTGACCGCGCGCACGACCGAAAGCGATCGCGTGATTGGTCTCGATGCCGGCGCCGACGACTACGTCACCAAGCCGTTCAGCCCGCGCGAGCTCGCCGCTCGCGTGCGCGCCGTGATGCGCCGCGGCCGGCCGGACGAGTCGGGACCACCGCCGGTGTATCGCGGCGAGCATCTCGTCGCCGACTTCGACGCAATCTCGATCAGCGTCGACGGCGAGCCGGTGCGGCTGACGCGCCGCGAATTCGAGCT
>JAYWEJ010000039.1:0-2530 GCA_043779345.1 Acidimicrobiia bacterium
CGGCGGCGTATCATCTCCTCATCCGGTTCCGCTGGCCCGGCAACGTGCGCGAGCTCGAGAACGCCATCGAGCGCGCGGTGCTGGTCGCCAAGTCGACCGACGTGCAGCCGCAGGATCTGCCCGATTCGATCCGCGGCGACGCCGTTGCCGAGGATGCGTTCACCGTGCCGCCGCACCATACGCTCGCCGAAATCGAGCGCATGGCGGTGGTGCAGACACTGCAGCGCACGAACTGGAACAAGCAGGAGGCGGCGCAGATCCTTGGACTCTATCGGCCGACGCTGTATAGCAAGATCAAAAAGCATCACATCAAGGATCCACGCGCCCAGGTGCGCGTCGCCGAAGAGGCGTGATCGCACGGCGTAAGCGCGGCGATGCGCGCGGCGCGAGCGGTGTCGACGGGCCGAAGCCCGCGGGGCAGGCGCGGCTCATCAGCCTCGCCGCCTGGCGCGGTGTCGGCGAGCTCTACGACAGCGAGGGCCTGACGCACGCGGCCTCGATCGCGTACTACACGCTGCTGTCGATGTTTCCCCTGATGCTGCTCGCCTTGTTCATCCTCGGCGAGATGACGGCGGACGCCGCCGACCGCGATGCCGTGGTCCGGTTCGTGTTCCGGTACTTCCCGCAGCAGTTCGGCTTCATCTCCGGCCAGCTCGAGGCCTTCAATGCGGAACCGGTGACCATCGGCTTCTGGGGCGTCGTCGCGCTGGTGTGGGGCGCGCTCGGCGTCTTCAACGCGATCACGTCGGCGGTCAACCACGCGTGGGCTGTTGAAAAGCGGCGCAGCTTCGTCCAGCATCGCCTGATCGGGTTCCTGATGATGATGTCGGCGGGCCTGGTGCTGATGGTCGGCCTGGTGATCGCCAGCCTGGTGCGGCTCGCGGAGACGCGGCTGGGCGAAGTGATGGCGCGATCACCGTGGCTCGACAATTTCTCCGGCATGTTTGCGAGCTACCTGGCGACGATGCTGCTGATCGTCTGCGTCGCGCTGGTGCTGTACTTCATTCCAAACACCAAGGTGCGCTTTCGCGACGTCTGGCCCGGCGCCATCCTGGTCGGCGTGTTGTGGCGAATCGCCCTGCGGCTGTTCTCCTGGTACGCCGCCGATCTCGCAACGTGGAACCTGGTCCACGGATCGATCGCGGCCGTGGTCGTCTTCCTGCTGTGGATTTACGTCAGCGCGGTGATCCTGATTTACGGCGTCGAAATGACGGCCAGCTACGCGCGCCTGCAGGACGCCGCGATCCGTCACACGACCCTGAGCAAGGAACTGCAGGCGCCCGCAGAAACTTGAGACCTCAAGACCTCAAGACCTCAAGACCAGTATGATCCCGTAATGCCAAACCGGCTTGCGTCCGAGCCGTCTCCCTACCTCCTTCAACACGCCAACAATCCCGTCGACTGGTATCCGTGGGGCGCGGACGCGTTTGCGGCGGCGCGCGCGGCCGGGAAGCCGATTTTTCTCTCGATCGGGTACGCGACGTGCCACTGGTGCCACGTCATGGAGCGCGAGTCGTTCGAGAACGTCGGCGTCGCCAACGTGCTGAACGAGTTGTTCGTCGCGATCAAAGTTGATCGCGAAGAGCGGCCCGACGTCGATCGCGTCTACATGACGTTCGTCCAGGCGACGACCGGCGCCGGCGGCTGGCCGATGAGCGTCTGGCTGACGCCGGAGCTCCAGCCGTTCTACGGCGGCACCTATTTCCCGCCGGCGGCGCAGTGGGGCCGCCCGGGTTTCGTGGACGTGCTCACCGAAATCGGCCGCGCCTGGCGTGAGGATCGCGCGCAGGTCGTGAAGTCGGCGGCGGAGATCGTCGATCGACTGGCGCTGCTCGGCAGGGGACAGGACGACAAGAGGGTTCCAACCGAAGCCGCACTGACCAAGACGTTCCAACAGTTCCAGCAGTCATTCGACACGCGCCGCGGCGGTTTTGGCGACGCCCCGAAGTTTCCGCGTCCGAGCGAGCTGCTGTTCCTGCTGCGGGAATCCGCCCGCGTCGGTCACGACGCGGGCCAGAAGATGGTGGTGCAGACGCTGCGAGCGATGGCCCTGGGCGGCATGCGCGACCACATCGGCGGCGGCTTTCATCGCTACTCGGTCGATGGCAACTGGCGCGTGCCGCACTTCGAGAAGATGCTGTACGACCAGGCGCAGATCGTCCTGGCCTGCCTCGAAGCGGCGCAGGCGAGCGGCGATCCGTTCTTCGCGCAGATTGCGGAGGACACGCTCCAGTATGTCCGCCGCGACCTGACCGACAAGGGCGGCGGCTTCTATTCGGCGGAAGACGCGGACAGCGTTCCCGTGGAACATCGGCACGATCCGCACGCGCACAAGATGGAAGGCGCGTTTTACGTCTGGACAGCCGACGAAATCAAGACCCAGCTCGGCGCCGACAGTCCGATCTTCGAGGGCCGCTACGGCATCCTGCCGAACGGCAACGCGCCGTTCGATCCGCAGCATGAGTTCGTCAACAAGAACCTGCTCCACACCGCGCAGTCGATCGCCGACATCGCGAAAGCGACAGGCAAG
>JAYWEJ010000040.1:0-14151 GCA_043779345.1 Acidimicrobiia bacterium
TCACGGCCCAGCGCCGATCGATCTTCATCAATGGTGAATCCCGGCTTCATCGTCGCGATCTCGAACAGCACGCCGCCGGGCTCACGAAAATAGATCGACGTGAAGTAGCAGCGATCGCGCACATCGGTGACGCTCCACCCCAGCGCCGCCAACTGGTCGCGAATCGCGAGTTGTTCTGCGGCGGTTCCGATTGCCATGGCGACGTGGTGCACCGTGCCCAATCCGTTGACCGCGGTCTTGGCATCGGGATCTTCGAGGACGTCGATGAAGTGCCCCGGCGCATCGCCGTTCGCCGCCACGCGCGTCCGTTTTCCCGACTGCCCGACCACGTGATAGCCAAGCACGGCGGTCAGGAAATCGACCGACGGCCCCGCCCGCCGCACCAGCATGGTGACGCTGTAGAGACCGCGGACCGCGGCAGACTTCCCCACCACTTCAGTCCACGGCTCACGCGCATCACGGTCGTTCGCGACCAGCTCGAACCGCAGCCCGCTCGGATCGCTGAACCCAATGGCCGGCTCTCCGAAATGCGCTTCGATATCCGCAAAGACGACGCCGGCGTGGCCAAGACGATGGCGCCAGAACTCCAGGGAGCCGGTTGGCACCGAGAAGGTGGTCGCCACCACCTGGCCGGCGCCTTTCGCGCCGACGCGCACGCCGTAACCTTTGTACGGGAACGTCGTCCAGATCGTCCCGGGCGTGCCGGCCTCGTCGCCGTAATAGAAGTGATAGACCCTGTGGTTGTCGAAGTTGACGGTCTTCTTCACGAGCCGAAGTCCGAGCAGCTCGACGCAGAAGTCGAGGTCGGCTTGCGCCTCATCGACGGTGGCGGTGACGTGATGGAGGCCGAGGATCGGTGGCGGCATTACGAATATTGTAGGCGCGCCGCTTGGCTCGGCATTAATCGAGACGGCGGCCCGTCTCGACCCACGGCTTGGGAATGAACAGCTGCTCGAACAAGCGCACGGCGTAGCGATCGGTCATGCCGGCGAGAAAATCCTGCGTGGCGACGTCCACACCTTCAGCCTCAACCGTGCGCAGATCGAGAAAATCTTCCGGGCGCTGTCGGACCTTCTCCCACAACCCGCCGAGAATTCCCGACGCCTTGCCGAACTCCGCGGTGGCAACGTCGTTTTCGTACACGGCCGCGAAGAGATAGCTGCGCAGCGCAATCAACGCCTGCAACACCGGTTCGCTCATCCGTATTTCGGTGAGCCCGCCGCCGAGGGACTGGTGGACGACGTCGGTGACGAGCTTGCCGATGCGCTCCGAAGACGAGTGGCCGAGCAGTGTGACCGCGTCCTTCGGAAGACTGTTCTCGCCAATGATCCCCGCGCGCACCGCATCGTCGATGTCGTGGTTCACATAGGCCACGATATCGGCGACACGCGCGACCTGGCCTTCGATGGTGCTGGCGCGATGCTCCGGCGGCGCGCCGACCGGCATGCCGTGCTTGCCTTTGGAATGGCGCGCAATGCCGTCGCGCACTTCCCACGTCAGGTTCAGGCCCTGTCGATCGTTCTCGAGCACGTCGACAATGCGCAGGCTCTGTTCGTAGTGATTGAAGCCTCCGGGCACGAGCTCGCTGAGCACACGCTCGCCGGCGTGCCCAAAGGGGGTGTGACCGAGATCGTGACCGAGGGCAATCGCCTCAGTCAGCTCCTCGTGCAGGTGCAGCACCTTCGCAATCGTGCGCGCGATCTGCGCGACTTCGAGCGTGTGCGTGAGGCGCGTCCGGTAGTGATCGCCGGTCGGCGAAAAGAACACCTGCGTCTTGTGTTTCAGCCGGCGAAAGGCCTTGGTGTGGATGATGCGATCGCGATCGCGCTGGAACGCCGGCCGGATGGCATCCTCGGTTTCCTTGCGGACACGGCCCTTGCTGCCGGCGCTCTTGGCGGCCTGCGGGGCGAGGATGTCACGTTCGCGTTGCTCGAGCTGCTCGCGGATCGACGACGTCATGCGGCTCTCATTATGTCCCGCAGCCCTTCGACTTCGCTCAGGACTGGCCACCGATTATCTCGGCCAGGAAGCTGGTGCCGTTCGCAAGAGATCCGACGCCAAAGTTTTCGGCCAGTGTCTGCCCCAGGTCGGCGAAGGTCGCGCGCGTGCCGAGATCGACGCCGGCCTTGACCCGCGCGCCGTGGAGCAGCACGGGAACGTGCTCCCGCGAATGATCGGTGCTCGGCGTCGTCGGATCGTTGCCGTGATCGGCCGTGATGATCAGCAGATCGTCCTGCCGCAGCTTCGGCAGCAGGCCGGCCAGGCGGGCATCGAACCGCTCGAGATTGGCGGCATACCCCGCGGTGTCGTTGCGATGGCCGTAGACCGCGTCGAAGTCCACCAGGTTCGCGAAGATCAACCCGCGATCCTGCGTCGCCATCAGCGATTCGATGGTGTCGACGCCGTCGGCATCGCTCTTCGTCGGATTCCCCGCCGAGATCCCGCGCCCCGCGAAGAGGTCGGAGACCTTGCCGACCGACGTCACCTGGTGCCCGTTCGCAACCAGGCGATCAAGCAGCGTCTCGGCAATGGGCGGCATCGCGTAGTCGTGACGGTTTGAGGTGCGTTGAAATGATCCCGGGATGCCGATAAACGGACGCGCGATGACGCGGCCCAGCCCCATGCCCTTGACGCAGATGTCATAGGCAGCCTCGCACCACTCATACAGCTGCGGCACCGGGACGATGCCCTCGTGCGCGGCGATCTGGAACACGCTGTCGGCGGACGTGTAGACGATCGGAAAGCCCGTCTCCATGTGCTCGGGGCCGAGCTCGTCGATGACGGTGGTTCCGGACGCGACGACGTTGCCGATCGATTCGCGGCCGATGCGCTTTTCGAATTCCTCGATGACGTCCTTCGGAAAGCCGTTCGGGAACGTCGGGAAAGGGCGATCGAGCACCACGCCCATCAGCTCCCAGTGCCCGGTCACGGAGTCCTTGCCCGACGAACGCTCCGCCATCCGGCCGTACGCCGCGGTCGGCGCCGGCGCGGCGGCGTGCGGGAGCGTGACCAGCCGGGACATGCCCATGGCCGCGAGCGTGGGGATGTTCAGGGGAACGGCGGCGGCGATGTTGCCGAGGGTGTTGCTGCCCTGGTCCTCATACAGCGCGGCATCGGCGAGCTCGCCGATGCCGACACTGTCGAGAACGATGACAATTGCTCGGGTAAACAACGGCTCGCTCACCGCAAGGCAAAAGGCCTTCTGCCTTCTGCCTTTCTCAAGGATGGTGCGATGAGAAGTAGTTCGGCACGCTCCGCGGCGTGCGGATCGTCGCGATCGCGTGCTTGAAAATGAGGTGATCCATCCCCGCGTGCTCGACGATGAGCGCGAAGCGATCGAAGTTCTTGATGCGGGCTTCGAACTCCCGGCCATCCAGCAGATGAACGGTGACAGGCAGTTTCTCGCGACGCGCGTAATTCAGGAATACGTCCTGGATGTTCGGCGCGCCGGTCTTGGCTTCAGGTATCGGCGACATGTCTTCCGTCCTTCAACAGGTCCCGCGCGGCCAGCTCCCGAATCACGCTGGCCTGCACTTCGGCGTGAGTGCCGGGACCGTCAAACCAGACAAGGTTAGGCTCTTTTCGGAACCAGATCAACTGCCGGCGCGCGTATTTCCGGTTCTCCTGCGCAATAAGTGCACGCGTTGACGCTTCATCGCGGACGCCGCGGAGGTGCTCCATCGCCTGCCGGTAGACCAGGCCGCCGAACGGACGCGCGCCGGGAGGCACCCCCGAGGCCAGCAGCGCGCGGATCTCGTCGAGCAAGCCGCCCTCGAATTGCTGGTCGACGCGTGCGGCCAGGCGATCGGCCAGCCAGGGCCCCGGCATGGTGAGCGCGATGGCGCCAATCGCGACCCCCGGCCCAAGCGGCGACACCGTGTTCTCGAAATGCGCGGTCAGCGGCTTGCCGGTTTGGAAGTAGACCTCCAGGGCACGGACCAGCCGCTTCAGATCGCGCTGCTGGATGCGCGAACCCGATTCGGGGTCGACGCGTTTCACCATGCAATGCAGCGTCTCAACGCCCTTCTTGCGGGCGATCCCTTCGAGGCGTTCCCTGAGCTCGGCGTCCTTGCCCGGGCCCGGGAACAGGCCGCGCGTCAGGGCGCGGTAGTAGAACCCGGTGCCGCCGACCAGGATCGGCAGCTTCCCTTTCGCATGCAAATCGCCGATCACGGCGGCCGCATCGCGCGCGAAGTGCGCCGCGGTGTACTCGTCGGTGGGATCGGCGATGTCGATCAGGTGATGCGGAATGCCGCGGCGCTCGTCGAAGCGAACCTTGTCGGTGCCGATGTCGAAGCCGCGATACACCGCGGTCGAATCGCAGTTGATGATCTCGCCATTGAACCGTTCGGCAATGGCAATGCCCAGCGCACTCTTGCCAGTGGCTGTCGGTCCGAGAATCGCAATGAGGGCTGGCACCCTGGTTCTATTGACCGGGAGGCGATTCGTTGTAGTAGAACGTGACCGTAAAGAACGCCCTGTCATCCGGATATTCCGGCGGCAACGGCGTCGTCGGATTCGACGCCAGCAGCGCGTTGACCGCGGCGGTGTTGAACGAGTCGATCTCCGACGGCCGCACCACCGTGACATCCGTGAGCGCGCCGTTGCGATGGACGTTGAACGTGATCACGACACGCCCGCGCATCGACATCGCCGCCATCGGCACGAACCAGTTGCGGCGCACCTGCGAGACGAACCGGCGAATCCACGGACCGAACTCGACGCCTTTGGTGTCGAACTGCAGCGGCCCGAACTCCTGCGCCTGGCCCTTCTGATTGTTGAAGGACTCCTTTTGCACGTACTTCTGCAGATTCTTGAGCGCTTCGCCGAGCGAGCCGCCGGGCGGCGGCTGGATCTGCGGCTTCTGCATCATCGCCATGTCGGCCTGGCGTTGCTCGACGATCGACGGCATTTCGACGGGCGGCGCCACCGGCGCGGGCTGCGGCGCGGGGCCCTCGCCGCGCATTTTTTCCTCTGGAGCGGACTCCGTCCGCTCAGTCGAATTGCCGCGCGCCGACGGCAACGGGTTGGTCAGCGAGGGCATCTTCTCCGGCGAGCGCGCGCTGCGATCGACGTCGGACATCTCGACGCGCTCCGGTTGGCGCAGCGGCGGCAGATCGACTCTCGGCTGAACGAAGACAAAACGCGGCGCATCCTCGGGACGCGGTTGCTCCTGCGGCGGCGGCGGGACCGGGCGCGCGGGCAGATACTGCTCGAGATACGACGGCGCGAACATCAACACGACCAGGAGCACGCCGTGCACCATGATCGACACGGCTACCCCATCGCGCCGGTTTATCGCCGACCCGACAGGTTCGATGTCGCGGTAGCGATCGTCGAAGTCGAAGAACATTAAGGACTTATCTGAAATTATACAGGTCCTTCGGGCTTGCGGGCTTGCGGTCTTGCGGCCGAAAGCCCGTAGCCCGTCAGCCCGCAGGACCTAAGTTTTCTGCCCCGTATATAGATAGACGGCGCCGAACATCAATGGCCTTGCCTCGACATGTGAAAACCCTGCGGCAGACAGGATCCCCGCGAACTCGTCGCCGTAGGCAAAGGCCCCGATGGACTCAGGCAGGTAGCTGTAAGCCGAATCGTGGCGGGACAGGGCGCGGCCGATGCGCGGCAGGACGTGACGCGAGTACCAGTGGTAGATCGGCCCGATCAGCGGCGAGCCCGGGGTGCCGAACTCGAGAATCGCGATCCGCCCCCCGGGGCGGAGCACGCGCACGAGCTCCCGGCACGCCACGTCGGGCTGCACCACGTTGCGAATCCCGAACGTGATCGTGGCGGCATGAACGGAGTCGCTCGCGACCGGCAGGCTCATGGCGTCGCCGCGCACCAGCTGGATGCGCGAGCCCAGGCCCTGCTTCCGCACCTTCTCGAGGCCGTAAATGAGCATGGTCCCGGCGAAGTCGACGCCGACGACCCGCGCGGCGCCGCGGCGCGCCGACCCGATCGCGACGTCCGCCGTGCCGGTGCAGACGTCGAGCAGCCGCTCGCGCCCGGTCAGCTGCAGCGACGATATCGCGCGATAACGCCAGTACCGATCGAGGCCGCCGGACAGCACCGTGTTGAGGAAGTCGTAGCGGCCCGCGATCGCGTCGAACATGCCCGCGATTTTTGATGGCGTCTTGTCCGGCTCCCGGTTCCCGGCTCCCGGTTCCCGGATTTCAACGGACATACAGGGCCAGTCCGGTGGTCACGAAATACAGGATGCCGACCCATCCGTTGAGATCGAACGCGCGCTTCACCTGCGAGAGATCGTTCTCGGACACCAGGGACTGCTCGTAGATCAGCAACGCCGCCACGAGCGCCACGCCGCCGAGATAGATCGGACCGAGCGGCACCAACCACGCGAGCGCGGCCATGCAGATGACCGTGGCGACGTGCATCGCGCGCGAAATCCACAGCGACTTCGCAATGCCGAAGCGAACCGGTATCGAGTTCAGGCCGTGCGCGCGATCGAATTCGAGGTCCTGGCACGCATACAGGATGTCGAACCCGCCGACCCAGAGTCCGATCGCGAGGCCAAGCAGCCACGGTTCGGCGGCGTCGATGCGGCCACCCGCCGCGAGCCAGCCGCCCACCGGCGCCACCGCCATCGCCAGTCCGAGGAAGGCCTGCGTGTACGAGGTGTAGCGCTTCGCGAGCGAGTACCAGAACACGATCGCCAGCGCGACCGGCGACAGGATTCCGCAAACCCTGTTCAACTGGAACGACGCGAATACGAACACGATCGACGAGAGGATCACGAAGACGATCGCATCGCGGCTGGTCAAGGCGCCGCTGGGAATCTCGCGCATCGCGGTGCGCGGATTGAGCGCGTCCATGCGCGCGTCGACGAGGCGGTTGAAGCCCATCGCGGCGCTGCGCGCCGACACCATGGCGACGATCACCCAGAGGATCTGCCGCCATTCGAACGGCGACTCTCGCCAGGCCAGCAAGGCGCCGGTCAGCGCAAACGGCAGCGCAAACACCGAGTGCGAGAACCGGATCAACGACAGGTAGGTGGCTACGCGACCCATTGGACCTGCGACGGCTCGATACCGCCCAGCAGACACTCCTCGACGCGTTCAACGCCCTCAGGCAGCGACACGGCGATCATTTCAGCACGTTTTCCAGGCGTCAGCGATCCCAGTTCCTCGCCAAGATCGAGCGCGCGGGCTCCAACCAGCGTCGCGCTCTCCAGAATCTTTGACGCCGGCACGTTCGGCGCCAGCCATCGCATGGTCTTCAACTCGGAAAACAGGTTGAGATTCTCGACGCTGGCCAGGCTGTCCGTGCCGACCGCGACCTTCACACCGGCCCTGTAGAACCTGTCGATCGGCGGATAGCCGACGCCGACCCATTGATTGCTGCGCGGGCACGTCACCAGCGTCGCGCCGAGCTCCGCGAGCCGCGACAGCGCCTGGTCGTCGAACTGCACCCCGTGAACGATCAGCGTCTTGTCGTCGATCAGATGATAGCGATCGAGATACGCGACCGGATCGCAGGCCGGGATCTGCCAGTCGTCGCGCCACGCGCCGATCAACTCGAGCATGCCCCGCCAGGGCCCGGTCCCCTTCTCGAGCAGCTCGACCTCCTCCGCCGACTCGCCGAGGTGGACGCTCATGATCGGGCACGGGGTGTCCTTGATCGCGGCCCGGATGGCGCCGAACAGCTCGAGCGACGTCGAATACGGCGCGTGAGGCGAAAGCGAGACGCGCGCGCCGGCGGCAGTCGCGGCCGCCCTCGCGCCGTGAGTCGATTCGACCAGGGCGCCGTCGCGCTCCTTGAATCCAAGCAACTCGTGGAAGATAACGCCGTCGAGTCCGGCCTGGCGCATTGGCCCTGACGATGCCAGCGAATTGCTGATGTCGCCGACGGCGACCGTTCCGGACGCCTTCAGCTCGGTGATGGCCTCGTGAATGGGCGCGATCTGCGCGGCCGACATACCGGCGTCGGGTCTGCCACGAATGGCGAACAGCGTCTTGACCCAGTCGGTAAAGCGCGAGGCCGGCGGCACCTTATCGCGGAGCCACGACAACTCGAGATGGGTGTGCGCGTTGACGAGGCCGGGCATCAAGACAACGTTGCCAAGATGCCGTGAGCCGGGAGCCGGGAGCCGGGAGCCGGTCCGGTTCCCGGTTCCCGGTTCCCGGATTCCGACAATCAGGCCGCCATCGACGTCGACCAGGCCTTCTCGAATGGGCGGCCGATCGATCGGACAGATCCAGGCGGCCTGGAACGAAGTCATGAGACCGGTGAGACCGGCCCCGATCGCTGCTTCTTTCCGGCGGCGCTGCGCGCGGGATAGTTCCTGAGCTCGGCGGGCACCGAGGTGTCGCCGGCTTGCCGCGCCGTCGAGAGCTCGAGCATCCGCCTGACGTCATGCGCGCGGAAGAACGGGTCGCCAAGGATGTCGTAGTGCATGTTGCGGCGCTTGGCCACGAAGCCGGCGTCCTCGACGTTGCGGACGATCTCGACTTCGTCCATGCAATACGCGGCGCCGGCGGCGCGCACGACGTTCTCTTCGATCATCACGCTGCCCATGTCGTTGGCGCCGAACGCCAGGCTCAATTGACCGACCTTGCCGCCTTGCGTGACCCAGCTCGCCTGCAGGTTGTCGAAGTTGTCGAGGACCAGCCGCGCGATCGCCAGCGTGCGCAGGTATTCGACGCCGGTGGCCTCGCGGCCGCCGCGCTCGGTGTGTTCCGGCTGATAGCTCCACGTGATGAACGCGGTGAAGCCGCCGGTCTCGTCCTGGAGGTCGCGCAGCCGCAGCATGTGCTCGAGCCGCTCGTCGTCGGTCTCGACGGTGCCGTACATCATCGTCGCCGTCGTGCGCAGGCCCTTCTGGTGCGCGTGCCGCATCACGTCGAGCCACTCGTCGGCGCTGGCCTTGTTGTAGCAGTTCAGCAGCTTGCGCACGCGATCGACGAGGATCTCGGCGCCGCCCCCGGGAATGCTGTCGAGGCCGGCCGCGATCAGCCGATCGACCACCTCCGGCACGGGCAGCTTCGACATCCGCGAGATGTGCAGGACTTCGGGCGGCGACAGCGCGTGCAGCTTGAAGTCAGGGAACTTCTGCTTCACCGCGCGAAAGAGATCCTCGTACCACGCCAGCGGCAGGTCGGGGTTGTGGCCGCCCTGCATCAAGAGCTGCACGCCGCCAAGCTCGCGCGTCTCTTCAATCTTCTTGAAGATCTCCTCGAAGCCAAGCACGTAGCCTTCGCTGTGGCCGACCTCGCGGTAGAACGCGCAGAAGTTGCAGCGCGCGACGCAGACGTTCGTGTAGTTGACGTTGCGATCGATGATGTAGGTGACGACGGGCTCAGGGTGCTTGCGCCGCCGGACGTTATCAGCCATGCGTCCAAGCCAGTACGTGGGGGCCTGTCGATAAAGCAGCAATGCTTCATCGCCGGATAATCGGCCACCAGCCTCAATGCGTGATTCGTACTCGCTTAGATCCAAGGCCTCCCTTTCTTTTTTCTTCTGTCAGAAAAACTTCAGCGGTTTCAATTCCGGAATGAGCCCGACTTCGGCGGCAAGCTCGTGAAACCGGCGCAATCCAGCCTGCTCGGCGCTGCCCAACCCGTAGTTGAGATTATCACGCAGGTAGGACAGCACTTTCTGCTCCAGCACCGTGTTGCCGCCACCCACGTGCTTCGCGATCTGCGCGAGCTGCGCGACGCCGTTGTCGCGCGCCTGTTTCAGCGTGCGGCACTGCTCCGTCGTGGCGGCGCCGGGCCGGCCCACCCACATGGCATACACGAATGGCAGCCCGGTCAGCGCTTTCCATTCGGCGCCCAGGTCGATCTTGGTGACGCGGTGTTTGGCGGGATCGATGTCGAACGCCGGGTCGCCGATCACCAATGCCGCATCCGCTCTCTGCAGCATCGCCTCCAGGTCCGGCTCCGCCGGCGTGAACTTCGGCGCGATCTTCCAGTGTTTCGCGCACAGCACGCGCGTCAGCGCGACCGACGTTCGCGAGCTGAGATCGAGCGCGAGCGTCTTGATGTCGCCGATCGGTTTCCGCGTGAACACGGCCACCGTCCGGACCGGACCATCCGACGCGATCGAGATGCCCGGGACGATGACGTACTGGCCGCGCAGGTATTCGATCGCGGGAATCAGCCCGAGGTCGACGCGGCCCTCGTGCAGGAGCTCCGCGCATTTCGCGGGCACGTCGAAGCGAACGTCGAACTGATCGGAATGGGCATCAAGCCCGTAGACCAGCGGCTTGGTATTGAGATACGAGACCGCGCCAAGGCGCAGCGGCCTGCCCTGAGCGAGCGGCGGGGCGCCGCCCGGCTGCGAGTCGATGGGCGTCACGCGTTTCTTTCGACCGGTGTGAATCCCGCAGCGGTGATGTTGCGCTTGACGTCTTCAACGGACGTGCGGCGGCGCCCCAGCGTCTCGTCATCCACGGTGGAAACGCGATCCAGGTCGTTGGCGCCGAAGGTCAGCGCCACCTGCGCCAGCTTGGGGCCGTACTGCGCCCAATCCACCTGGATGGTCCTGATCGACGGCAGCACCAGCCTGGCCAGCGCCACCGCCCTGACGTCTTCATACCCCGTCGTCGGCACGGCGATCGATTGCTCGCGCGACAGCGGGTTCACCGTGTCGATGGCCGGAAACTTCTTCACGAGATCGCGCAGGTGGATCAGCCAGCTCGAACGGCCGTCGCCCTCGATGGGACTCTGCAAAGACAAACAGCGAACCGGCAAGCCGGCCGCCTCGCACGCGCGCAAGGCATCTTCCGCATCCTGAAGTCGATCGACCGGCGCTTCCGCGATCGCGTCGAGGCCGGCGCGCTTCAACCGCTCGAGAATATCGGCCAGCGTGCCCCAGTGCCGATCGGCGACATCCGCCAGCGAGAATCCGGTCAGCAACTGCGGGCCGGCACGCAGCCGCGCTTCCGCCACCAGCGCCTCGGCTTCGTCACACGTGGCCGGCAAGGCAGTGATGCGGATCTCAGCGCCGCTCGCCTGTAGAGGCGCGTCTTTAGACGCGCCTTGCAGTTCGAGCACTGTGATAAAGGTGACGGTATCGCCAACGCGGGCGCGACGGACCTCGTCGGCGAGCATCCCGAGAGACAAGATATCGGCCGTCCCCAGCTCGTCGATCTCCGCCGCCGTCAACGACTCGCCCGCGCGCGCCCGTTCGGCGATTGCCAGGTTGATATTCACTGCCGCATCAACTCCACGATTCGTAGCGCCAGCGCCAGCGCGGCGCGGCCCTGTTCTCCCGGCACCTGCGGCGCCCGCTTCTCGCGCACGGCGGCCACGAAATCCTCGAGCTCGCGCTTGAGCGGCTCGTCGCCCGGCACCGTCAGCTTGCCGCCGTCGATCTTCGGCGGGCCGGCCGACTGCGGCACCAGCTGGTACATCTCCACCTCGCGCGCCGCCGTGTCGATCGACAGGTAGCGCTCGCGCTGGAAGAAACGAATCTTGCGAATCTGATCCCGGCTGATGCGGCTGGCCGTCAGGTTCGCGATGCAGCCGTTCTTGAACCGCACGCGCGCGTTCGCGATGTCGACCTTGGGCGTCAGCACCGGCACGCCGACCGCCTCGACGCTCTCGACCTCGCTCGGGACCAGGCTCAGGATCAGATCGAGATCGTGAATCATCAGGTCGAGGACGACGTCGATGTCGAGGCTGCGGCCAAGCTGCGTGCCCAGCCGATGCACCTCGATGAAGCGCGGATCGCTGACGTAGGGCCTGGCGGCCGCGACCGCGGGATTGAACCGCTCGCTGTGCCCGACCGCGAGCACCGAGCCCGACTTCTTGGCGGCGGCGATCAACGCGTCTGCCTCGGCCAGCGTGTGCGCCACCGGCTTTTCGATCAGCGTATGCACGCCGGCCTCGATCAGCGGCATGGCGATCGCGGCGTGGCTCTCCGTGGGCGTCGCAATGACGGCGAGATCGAGATCCGGGATCTCCCGAACTTCGCCAAACGCCGTCGTGCCGTATTCGCCGGCGATCTTGGCGGCGCGTTCGTGGTTGAGATCGACCACGCCGGCGAGCGACACGCCCGGCAGCGACGCGAGAATCCGCGCGTGGTGTTGACCCAGGTGCCCGACACCGATCACGGCGGCCCTCATCGCCCGCCTCCGCTATCGCCACGGCGAGGCAGGCTTCTGCCAACGACCGCGATGCCCGCCTCGTTGGCTGACCCAAAGAACTGGTCGCGATCGAAGATCAACGTGCGGCCGGCATCGACCGACAGCACCTTCGCGCCCGCGACCCGCATCGCCTGGATGGTCGCGAGGCCGACGATCGGCACGTCGAAGCGCATGTCCTGGTTCGGCTTTGCCACCTTGATGATTGCCACGCCGTCGCCGGCGAGATGCCCGGCCCGCGCGATGGTTTCGTCGGTGCCTTCCATGGCCTCGACGGCCACCACCGCCAAGTGCTTCACCGCGATCGTCTGCCCGATGTCGAGGCCCGCGATGGTATCGGCCATGCGATAGCCGAATGCCAGGTCCTTCTGCTCCGCCTCGCTGGGCGCGCGGCTGCTCAGCTGCCCGTCGCCCGCGAGCAGCGGCTCGAGGAACTTCGCCGAGTTGACGAGCTCGATGCCGCGCTCGCGCATCAGGTCTGCGACGGCGCCGATCAGGGCATCGGTGTTGAAACCCTTCAGCTTGCCCATCAGCGACATCGCCGTCAGGTCCGGCACGATGCCGCCAAAAATCTTGACGTGCTTGACCTGACCGGCCATCACCGCTTGCGTGATCTTGTTGTCGTCGAGAATCTTCAGGAAGGTGCCCAACTGGCCGATCGAAACCCAGTGCACGTCGGCCTTCGGCGGCCCGGCCGCGGCCGCTTCGATTTCTTTCGACGCCTCTTCCTTGATCGCGATTACCACCACGTCGTGCCCCATCGCCCTGGCGGCGTCGAGCACGAGAAACGGGAAGCGCCCGTTGCCGGCGATAAGGCCTAATTTCTGAGCCATCTGTGCTTTCTGTGGCTACTCTTCGCCTTCGTCGGCCTTCTTCCCGCCGCGGCGCAGGATCACCCCGCGTGAGGCGGTGCGGATGAAATCGACGAGGTTGTCGACCTCCGGGCACTTGAGCGATGGATCCTGCTCGATGCGAACGATCGCCTGGGTGGTGTTGAGCTTCGACTGGGTGAGATAGCGATACGCGGCGCGCAGCTTCTTGAGCGCGTCGGCGGCGAGGCCGCGGCGCTTCAAGCCGATCAGGTTGAGGCCGAACACCCGCGCCGGCCGGCTGCCGACCGTGCGTCCGTACGGGAGCGCATCCTTCGTGATCACCGAGTAGCCGCCGATAAACGCATACGCGCCGACCCGGCAGAACTGGTGTACGGCCGATCCGGCGCTGACGTTCACGAAATCGGCGATGGCGACGTGGCCGCCAAGCGTGGCGTGCGGCCCGAAGATCGTCTGGTTGCCGACGCGGCAATCGTGGGCGACGTGGACGTAGTTCATGAACAGGTTGCGATCGCCGATCGCCGTGACGCCGCCGCCACCCTCGGTGCCACGGTGGATGGTGACGAACTCCCGGAAGATATTGCCGGAGCCGATCTCGAGGCGCGTCGGCTCGCCCTTGTATTTCAGGTCCTGGGGCGCCAGCCCGATCGACGCATACGAGAACACTTCGTTGCCGTCGCCGATCGAGGTGTGGCCTTCGATCACAGACGAGGCGCCGATCTTGCAGTTGCGGCCGATGCGGACGTGCGGCCCGACGACCGCGAACGCGCCGACGGTCGTGCCCGCGCCGATCACCGCGGTCGGCGACACGCGCGCCGACGGATCGATGTGCGCAATCGGCTGCACCGCGAGCAGCAGCTCCGCCTCGACGACCGTCTGCCCATCGACCTCGGCGACCACGGTCGCCCTGACGAGCGGACCGCGCTTGGCGCCAAGCGTGACCACCAGCCTCAGTTGATCGCCGGGGATGACGTGCCTGCGGAATTTCGCGCCGTCAACACCGCGCAGCTGCACGCCGAGACTGTTTGGGTTGCCGAAGTCACCTGCCCTGAGCGAATTCGAGTACGGAGAATCCGCACTCGAATGAGCCGAAGGGTCAAGCAGCAGCAGCGTCGCCGCCTGGGTCAGGGCCTCGATCATGAGGACCGCCGGCATCAGCGGCTTGTGCGGAAAGTGTCCCTGGAAAAACTCTTCGTTGACGGTGACGTTCTTGAA
>JAYWEJ010000041.1:0-2516 GCA_043779345.1 Acidimicrobiia bacterium
GCCGCAATCCCTTCATCGGCGAGCGAGCGGGATCGATCGCCGAGACGCTGCACATCCGCTTCCGAGAACGCGAGCTCGAACGTCCCATTGCGCTGGTAGAAGACGTCTCGCCCGCTATCCTCACCGAGGCGCGTCATGAAGCCGTCGTAGAGGTCGAGGCTGCGCTTTCCGAGGCTGCGCAGGATGTCGGAGCTGTGGCCTTCGATGTGCGGCGCCAGGATGCCCGCCGATGCGCGCGTCGCGCCCTGGCCCGGCGAGCGGATCTCGATCACCTGAACACTCGCGCCGGACTTTGCGAGCTCATGCGCGACGGTGCATCCGACAATGCCCGCGCCCACAACAACCACCGCCGGAGATTTCACCGCTACAGGATATTCAGAAACCCAATGAGAACCCAACTTCGACGCGGCGTGGAGCGCCGGCCGACGTCGCAGTGCCGAAGAACGGCGACAGCTGGTTGCCGATGAACGCGTTGTAGTTCACGTTGTTGAACGCGTTCTGGAGATTCAGGAACAGATCCAGCCGGTACTTCGCGTTGGCGCCTTCCATCACGACCATCTGCGGGCCGTCGCCGCCGCCGGGACCGCCGCCGACGCGCTGGTTCATCGCGCCGCCGCCCGGCGGGGCCGGGGGCGGCGGGACCGGCATGTTCGGCGGGCCGGAGCGGACACCGCCGAGGCCGATCGACTTGTTCAGTCGGATGTTCGTGCTCCACTGCGCGGCGCCGCGCGCGCTGTTGCGGCCGTTGCCCTCGGGCCGATCGTTGAACACGGTGTCGCCGTTGTCATCGAGGCCGGTCGTGATGTTGTAGGGCAACGCCGACGAGCCCTGGATGTTGAGGCCAAGGCGCACCCCGTTGGCGAGCGGCGTGTTGAAGTTGAAGAAGATGCGATGCCGCACGTCCTGCGCCGACGGCCCCCAGTCCGCGTTCGGATTGAGGCTGTTCGAGGGCAGCGCCGTCGGGAAGTCGGCAAAATTGCGCGAGCTCGTGAACTGATACATCACCATGCTGATGACGCGGCGCGGGATGTAGCGCGCGTTCAACGCCACCGTGAAGCGATCGGAGGCGCGCTCGCCGGTCGATTGAATCTCGGTGACGTTGCCGACCGCCGGATCCGGCCGCACGCCGTTCACCGGCGCGTTGACGTTGATCGAGCGCAGCGTGTTGCTGCCGCGCGTCCTCATGTAATCCGTGCGGAAATCCGCCCACTCGGCCAGCGGCCGCTCGAGGCCGATCGACGCCTGCTGGATGATTGGCTGCTCGAGCGACGCGCTTCGGATCACGCTCGCCGGCAACCGCGTGCCGGTGCCGTCGGTCACTGGGAATGACGGGTTCTGGACGATCAGATCGACCTGGTGATTGCCGTCGACGCGAATCGTCTGCTCGTAAAGCGCTGAGTCGTACCAATCGTAGAAGACGCCGTAGCCGCCGCGCACCGTCGTCTTCCTGGTGGCGTTCCACGTGAAGGCCAGGCGCGGCGCGATGTTCCAGCGCGAGTCCACCTGGGTCTGGATCTCCTGCCGCACGCCGACGCTCATCTGCAGCGACTTCGCCGGGCGGAAGTCGTCCTGCAGGAACCAGCCCGCCTTGGTTTGCGTGTAATCGACCAGCGGATCGCCGGTGCGGATCGAATAGGTCGCCGGCAGCCCGGCCTGGTAGGCGGCGAGGCTCGTGAACGTGTAGGTGCCAAAGGCGTTGGTGCGCTGGTTGCTGTCCCACCATCCGGTCTCGAACAGCAGGCCGGCGCGCATCGAGTGCTTGCGGCCGATGGTGAAGTCGAAACTCTGCGCCAGCTCGATCTCGCGCGCGTGCCGATCGCCCATCTGGCCCGCGCCGCCGCCGTTGAAGGCTTCGTTGACGCGAATCGCCGGCAGCGTCGACGGCGACGAGGTCGACAGCGTCGAATCGATCAGCGAGAAGCGGAACTCGCTGAAGACCTTCTTGGCTATTACGTTCGTTGCACGTAGTCGGAAGGTGTCGGTGCTGTTGTTGGTTGCGTAAGCGCGCTCCGGCAGATCGAAGTCGCCGACGCCGATGTTGCTGCGATCGTTCTGGCGGCGTGAGTACTCCGCTTGAATCTGGCTGGAGCCGCCGACCAGGTGCTCGACGCGCGCCATGAAGTTCATCGCGTCGGTCGGCGTCTGCGCGAGGCCGGTGACGGAAGCGCCGGCCGGCGACAACGCGTTGATGGTGCGCGAGTCGTAGGAGCTGTTGCCGTCGAACGACACCGTCAGGCCGGTGCGGCCCTTCGCGATCGGGCCCTGGAAGTTGAGCATGTAGCGCCGCATTTGCTCGGCGCCCTTTTCGTCGGCGAAATGGTTCCTGGCGTTCAGCGATTCGTCGCGGAACCCGAAGTTGGTCTGGCCGCGCCATCCGCCCAGGCCGGGCTTGGTGATCACTTCAATCCGGATCATCCCCGCTTCGTGATACTCGGCCGAGAACGAGTTGGTGTGAAAGCGAATCTGCTGAATCTGGTCCTTCGGCGGCAGCCGGCCGCCGCGGAAGCCGTTGACGA
>JAYWEJ010000042.1:0-2513 GCA_043779345.1 Acidimicrobiia bacterium
CGAGATGCCCTTGACGTTCTTTTGATAGCGGCCGTTGAACTTGTCGAGGAAATGCGCGCACAGCAGCGGCAGGTCCTCGTTCCGCTCGCGCAGCGGCGCCACGCGCAGCGTCACCGTGTTGATGCGGAAGTAGAGGTCCTCGCGCAGCCGGCCGTCCTTCATGGCCGCGTCGGGTTCGATGTTGGTGGCGCAGATCAGGCGGAAGTCCACCTTGATCAGGCGGTCACTGCCGATCGGCCGGTACTCGCGCTCCTGCAGGACGCGCAATAGCTTCGTCTGCAGCAGCAGCGGCATTTCACCAATCTCGTCGAGCATCAGCGACCCGCCGCCGGCGAGCTCGAGCAGGCCGACCTTGTCGCCGGTCGCGCCGGTGAACGCGCCCTTTTTGTAGCCGAACAGCTCGGACTCGATGAGCTCCTTGGGCAGCGCCGCGCAGTTGATCTTGATGAACGGGCCCTTGGCCCGGCCGCTGCGGACGTGGATCGCGTTGGCGATCAGCTCCTTGCCGACGCCGTTCTCGCCCTGGATCAGGATATTGGCGTCGCTCTCGGCGACCGCCTCGATCAGCTCGAACAGCTCGCGCATCTTCTTGCTCTTCCCGATGATGTTCGAGAAGGCATATTGATCGCGCACTTTCTCCTTGAGGCGTTCGTGCTGGGCACGCTCGACCAGCAGATCGGTCGCGCGATCGAGGATCGACACGATGCCGCCGGGATCGAGATTGGATTTCTCGACGAAGTAAAACGCGCCGGCCTGCCCGGCTTCGAGCGCCCGCGTGATGGTGCCGACGCCGCTAATCACGATCATCTCCGGCGACTCGTCGATCGCCTTCATCTGGCGCAGCAGCTCGATGCCGTCGACGTCCGGCAACACCAGATCGATCAGGACGACGTCGGGGCGCCAGCTGCGGAAGATGTCGAGCGCGCGCGACCCGACCGCCGCGGCCCGCACCTCATATCCAGGTGCGGTCGCCCCTTGCTCGATGACCATCTTCAACCAGTCGGTCACCATCGGCTCGTCGTCTACGACGAGAACGCGGCGCCGGTTGGCAGACTTCATTGAAGACATATCTGCAGGCCAACCATGCGAAAGTGTAGCGTATTAATACGGAAATTGACAGACCTCCGCCTCCATTCGAAAGGAGGCGGAGGTCGCGATTACCGACAGGTCTTGCGACCCGTCAAATAGGCCTTCGGCCCTGGATCACACGGATCAGCACCACGGCGATCGCGAGGACGAGCAGGATGTGGATGAACCCGCCGAGCGTGTATGAGCTCACCATTCCGAGCAGCCAGAGCACGATCAGCAAAACGAGGATGGTTGTCAGCATTGAATGTAGCTCCTACGCGTGCGGCATGCCGCTGGGCGATGTCGCATCACCCGTGGTTGACGAGGTACGGCCCTTGTACTGATCGACTTTCTCTTCGAACTTCGCCGACGCCTCTTCGAAGCGCGCCGAGGCGCGATCGGCGACGTCGCGATACCGGCGCGCGGCCGCGTCGCGCACCGAGCTGTAGCCATCACTCAGATCCCTGCGGACCTCGGCGCCGGGCTTCGGCGCCATCAGAAGCGCGACGCCGGCGCCGACGAGCGCACCCGCCAACGCGCCAAGCAGGAACATTCCATTCCCCGTTGATTCTTCACTGTTCCACCGTGTCATTTCTCTCTCCTTTTCCAATGCGTCGTTACAACTCTGAAGTCGCGGCCGCAGCCAGGCGCTGCGCGGCGCGACGCTTGCGCCAGAACTGAATCCCCCGCACGAGTCCAAGCGCGAGCGCGGCTTTCGGCGCGGCTACGGCCGACGCCACCGAGCCCACGGAATTCCTGACAGTCCCCATCGCATCCCGCACGTCGGTCATCAAGTCGTCGGCGGCCGCGGTGCCGCGACGCAGCGCGCGCGCGGTTTCGTCGACCGTGATCGCCAGGCGATCGAGGTGCACGCGAAGCTCGGCGACCTGCGCTTCGGCCTTGATCCTGACCTCGGCGAGCGCCACCGACGCGCGGCGGTATGCCATGAACGCCGCCACGGCGGCGCCGACGAACAGCAGAGTTTGCACCGTCATCGCGATGGCCATCACGACCAGCGCGGTCTCAAGCACAGCTGTATCTGTCGTCATTTGCTCCACCACTAGGTAGCGTGCTACCCATTCTCGTGACCTTGCTCCACACAGCCGTGTCCGGCAGCAAGGCCGGCTGATCAACGGACTGCAGCAAGCGCTCTATTACTTCAACAAGCCTGTCGGGGTCGCACGGCTTGACCACGACGCGATCGAAGCCGGCTTCCCTGGCTCAATACGTGGTCGACAATCAATATATTGTGCTTGCCGACGTCCATAGCTACACGCCCATCCATCAGGTGCCTTTTCACGATGCATGCCAAAATAGATGAGTACGAGAAGAGTGCTACGCTGCCTAGATGCAGCCGAACTTGGCTCAGGTCTTGAATACTCTTGCCCACGAGATCCGGACGCCTTTGGCGGTGTCCCAGGGTTACTTGAAGCTATATCTGGATG
>JAYWEJ010000043.1:0-5902 GCA_043779345.1 Acidimicrobiia bacterium
ATCGTCTCGGCCACCTGGGATGCGAACACGAGGCGCTGGCCGTCAATGGCGAGGATGACGTCGTTCACCTTCAGGCCCGCGGCTTCAGCGGGCCGGCCCGCCACCACCGACGCGATGGTCGGGTAGACGTCGGGCAGCGCACCGATGGTGCCGACTTCGAAACGCGCGTTGCTGCGCATCCGCAGCTCCGTCAGGTCCGGCCGGACCCTCAGCTGCTCTTCGCGGCCGTTGCGGATGATCGTGACCTCGACCTCGCGCTCGGGCCGCGACGCCACCGCGATGTCGAGGTGCTCCCACGTGCGAATGTCCGCGGTGCCGAAGCGCTTGATGGTGTCGCCCGGCAGCAGGCCGGCCTTCTCCGCCGGCGATCCGGGCTGCACCGCGCCGATCACGGCCGGCTGATCGAGGTAGGCGAGCACTTCGGCGCCGCGCATCAGCACCAGCGCGAGCAGCACCACGGCGAGGAGGATGTTCATCGCCGGGCCCGCGATCAGGATCTGGAATCGTTGCCACTTCGACTTCGCCATGAACTCATCGTCGGCGCCGGTCTGCGGATCGTCGGGATTCTCGCCGGCCATCTTGACGTAGCCGCCGAGCGGGATCGCGCTGATGCAGTACTCGGTGTCGCCGCGCTGCACCTTCAGCAGCTTCGGGCCAAAGCCGAGGGAGAACGTGATGACGCGCACGCCGTTCCAGCGGCAGAGCAGGAAGTGGCCAAGCTCGTGGATGAACACGAGCACACCGAGCACGAAGAGAAACGAAAGCAGCGTGGTCACTGTTGTAATTCTAACTCTTGGGCCAGCTCGGCCGCGTGCATTCGGGCCCAGGCGTCGACCCGGCGGACGTCCGCGAGCGTCGCCGCCGGCTCGGGCGCGTGCGCGTCCATCGCCTGCGCAATCACCTGAGGAATTTGTGTGAAGCCGAGCCGCCCATCCAGGAAAGACGATACGGCAACCTCGTTGGCCGCGTTCAGGACGATCGGCAGGCTGCGCTCGGCCTGCAGCGCCCGATAGGCCAGGCGCAGGCAGGGAAAGTCATCCCACGCCGGCTCGTGGAACTCGAGCGCCTGCTGCTTCGTGAGATCGAGAAACGGCACCGGCGCGTCCCAGCGATCCGGATACGCAAACGCGTACTGAATCGGCAGCCGCATGTCGGTGATGCCCATCTGCGCGATGATCGAGCCGTCCTTCAGTTCGACCATCGAGTGCACGATCGATTGCGGGTGCACCACGACCTCGATCTGCGACGCCGGCACGCCAAACAGCCAGTGCGCCTCGATCACTTCGAGGCCCTTGTTCATCAGCGTCGCCGAATCGATCGTGATCTTCGGCCCCATCTGCCACGTCGGGTGCTTCAACGCGTCAGCGGCGCTGACTTGCTCGAGGTCGCTGAGCGAGCGGCCCCGGAACGGGCCGCCGGACGCCGTGAGGATCAGCCGCCGCACCTCGCCGCCGGCGCGGCCGTGCAGGCACTGGTGAATGGCGTTGTGCTCGCTGTCGACGGGGAGGACGGCGACGCCCTTCTTGCGCGCGGCATCCATCACCAGGCCGCCGGCCATCACCAACACTTCCTTGTTCGCGAGGGCGATGGTCTTGCCCGCCTCGATCGCGCAGAGCACCGCGTCGAGTGCCGCCGTGCCCGACGAGGCGCAGAGGACGATGTCGACGTCGGGATGCGTGGCAATCTCGCACAGGCCGTCGTTGCCGACGCCTGAGATTTCGGCGGGCGATCCGCCGAGCGCGGCGCGGAGCTTGTCCATCGCCTCGCCGGTGGCCATCGCCACGGCGCGCGGGCGGAATTCGAGCACCTGCTTCACCATCGCCGCCACGTTGGTCGCCGCGGCGAGCGCCACCACTTCAACGCGATCGGCGTGCATCCGCGCGACGTCGAGCGCGCTGGTGCCGATCGATCCCGTCGAGCCGAGAATCGCAATTCGCTTCATGAGGTTAGAAGGGTTACAACCGTTATAACGGTTATAACCGTTGTAACTCTTGTAACCCTCATACCGTGCGCAAGAAGAAATAGAAAACCGGGGCTGCGAAGAGGAGTCCGTCGATGCGATCGAGTATTCCGCCATGGCCAGGTATTAATGCGCCGCTGTCTTTCATGTCGGCCGCGCGCTTCAGCATCGACTCGAACAGGTCACCAATGATGCCGGCGACGACGATGCCGAGACCGAGGCTGGCGTGCCAATACCAGGGGAAGGCCGGCAGGAAATACGAGCCGGCGACCGCGAGAAACAGCGGTGCGATCACGAAGCCGCCGAGCGCGCCCTCGCGCGTCTTCTTCGGGCTGCGCAGCGGCGCCAGCGGCGTCCGTCCCAGCGTGCGGCCGGTGTAGAACTGCGCGGTGTCGCTGACGGCGACCGTCGCGATCAGGAGCAGCACGCCTTCACGGCCGACCATCGCGTGCACGCCGACCATGCATCCCATCGGCACGCCGATGTAGACCGGCGCCAGCACGGCGGCCGCACTGTCGGCAAGCAGCGGCGCGCCGACGCGCCGCGATGACAGCACGTTGAGCGCGATGATCAGCAACGAACCCGCTAGCACCGATTCCAGATCCACCCACTGAAACGGCACCACCGCGCACACCAGCAGCGTCGCCAGCAGAGCCGTCCAGTACGGCACCTTCGCGCCGATCTTCTCGACGATGCGATCGTATTCGTGGAAGGCGATCGCGGCGACGGCCAGCGCGACGCCAAGCAGGGCGATCGAGCTGAGGAACCAGATCAGCCCGAGCACCACGGCGCTGAGCGCGACGCCGCTAATTACTCGCTGCATTGCGGTCTTGGGTCTCGGGTCTTGGGTCTTGGGTCTTGAGAAATGCAAATCACCGGACACCCGCGGGCACAGGCGGCGTGATGCCGCCGAAACGGCGATCGCGCTTCTGATACGCCAGCACGCCTTCGAGGAGGTGCTTGCAGCGGAAATCGGGCCACAGCGTGTCGGTGACCCAGATCTCGGCGTAGGCGATCTGCCACAGCAGGAAATTGCTGACGCGCATTTCGCCGCTCGTCCTGATCAACAAATCGGGATCGGGCTGGCCCTTGGTGTAGAGCAACGCGCCGAAGCGATCCTCGTCGAGATCCTCGGGCTTGATGCCGGATTCGATGGCCCGCCTCGCGGCGTCGACGATCTCGGTGCGGCCGCCGTAATTCAGCGCGATGTTGAACAGCATGCCGGTGTTCTTGGCGGTCTTGCGCTCGGCGTCGAGGAGCTCCGTGCGCACGTCGGGCGCGAGCGCTTCGGCGCGGCCAATCACGTTGAAGCGGATGTTGTTGCGCAGCAGCGTCTCGAGCTCCAGGCCGAGATACCGCTTCAGCAGCATCATCAGCGTGCTGACCTCAGCAGCGGGACGCTTCCAGTTTTCGACGGAGAACGCGTAGAGGGTCAGCACTTCGAGGCCGAGACGCGCCGATGTTTCGACAACGTCGCGGACCGAGTCAACGCCGGCGCGATGACCCTCGACACGCGGCAGGTGCCGCTCGCCGGCCCACCGGCCGTTGCCGTCCATGATGATGGCGACGTGCCGCGGCAGGCGATCGAACTCGACCTGCCGGGCCAGTGATTCTTCGGGCCCGCCCGTCGGAATCCACTCCAGTAATTGATCGAGGCTCATTGGAGTCGGTTTTCGATTGTACGCCGAAACGGCCGGTCCGGGTTTCCCCTGACCGGCCGTTGTCGAGCTATCAGTGACGCGTGTCGGCTAGTTACCTGAGCCGGGCCACGCCGGAACCTTGCTGCTCTTCGGAATCGCACCGAGGCCCTTGTAGATGAACTTCTGCAAGCGCTTGCCGGTGTAGGTTTCCGTCGTGTAGATGTTGCCCTTCGAGTCAACGGCAATGCTGTGCACGCCGAGGAACATGCCCGGCTGTCGGCCGCCGTAGCCGAAGTTGTAGATCTCGGTCATCGACTTGCGGTCGAAGATGCGGACGTGCTCGTTGGCGCCGTCGGCCATGTAGAGGAACTGCTGGGCGGGGTCCTTCGAGAAGGCGATGTCCCACACCGAGCCGTCCGCGCGCGTCTGCGGCTCGATCCGGTGCTCCGAAATGAACTTGCCCTGGCTCGTGAACACCTGGACGCGATCGTTCGGGCGGTCGCACGTGTAGACCATGCCGTCGTTCGACATTTCGGCGCAGTGCATCGGGGTGCGGAACTGTCGCGGCAGCGGCGCGGCCGGATCGTACGGCCCGAGAGGCAGGTCGGTCGGCGGCTCACCGTAGGCGCCCCAGATGCGCTTGATCTTGCCGCTGTCGAGGTCGATGACCGCGACGCGCTTGTTCAGATAGCCGTCCGAGACGTAGCCTTCGTTGGCCTTCGGATCGATGAAGATCTTCGCGACGCGGCCGAAGTTCTCCATGTCGAGGCTGTTCGACACGTAGCTGGGCTTGTCAGCGGGGGTCTTCGGATCCCGCCGCGCGCCCGGCTTGCCGTACTGCGCCACGAACTTGCCGTCGCGCGTGAACTTCAGGATGTGCGAGTCGGCCGCACCGTTGCCACCGATCCACACGAAGCCCTTGTGATCGACGACGATGCCGTGGTTGCTCTCGGGCCAGGTATACGGCGCGCCCGCGACCGGGCCGCCCCAACCGCCGACGGTGTTGCCGGCGGCATCGAATTCCATCACCGGCGGTGCCGGGTTACAGCACTCGCTGACCGGTGGCGCGCCTTCCTTCGTTACCGAGATCTCGGTGCGATCGAGGTTCCCCGGATCGTTGCCGCGGTGGATGATCCAGATGTGATCGTCCGACGAGATTCCGAGGCCAATGGTCTGTCCGAACACGTAGTTCTTCGGCATCGGTTTCGGCCAGTACGGATCGACTTCAAATCTCGGCACCTGCTTCGCCTGTGCCGCAACCTTGTCGAGATATCCCTGAACGACACCGAGCGTGGCCACCGCCGCTACCAATGCCGCGCCCGTAAATAACTTGCGATTCTTCATTCCCCGGCTCCCCTCATAGAAGTGCCCTTGAGCGGGCGCCAGTATACTTGGGACCAATACAAGTGTCGAGCGAAGTAACAAGAGGCAAGTTATTGAGCCGATTGGCCGTCGTCGCGGTCCTGCTGGCCGGCCTGGCCCCCCGGATCGCCGCCCACGAAGTCCCGAACGAGGTCACCGTCTTCGGATTCGTGCATCCCGAGGGCAAGACGCTCCGCCTGTTGATCCGGGCGCCCCTCAAGTCAATGCAGGACGTCGATATTCCGACGGTGGCAGCCGGTTTCCTCGATTTCTCGAAGATGGAAGCCGCGGAGCGGCATGCCGCGCAGGTGTGGATCCGCGATTTCGTGGAGGTCTACGAGAACGGGCAGCGGCTGACCGTGCCGGTGATCGCGGCGACGCGGACGTCGCTGCCGTCGGATCGATCGTTCGAGACCTACGACGCCGCCCTCGCCAGCATCACGACCGGCGCGAAGCTGGATCAGAGCACCGAGATCTACTGGGAGCAGGGCATGCTCGACGTCATGTTCGAGTATCCGATTCAATCGGATCAGTCGGACTTCGCGATTCGCCCCGGCCTGACGCGGCTGGGCCTGCAGGTCAACGTGGTCCTGAAATTCCTGCAGCCGGGCAAGGCCGAGCGCGTCTTCGACGTGCACGCCGACACCGGGATCGTGCACCTCGATCCGCGCTGGCACCAGGCGTTCTACCTGTTCGCGCGCGAGGGCTTCTTTCACATCCTCGACGGCACCGATCACCTGCTGTTCCTGCTGTGCCTCGTGATTCCGTTCAGAAAGCTCCGGCCGCTCGTGATCGTGATCACGTCCTTCACGGTCGCGCATTCGGTGACGCTGATCGCGTCGGCCTACGGCATGGCGCCGGACAGCCTGTGGTTCCCGCCGCTCATCGAAACCCTGATCGCGATCTCGATCGTCTACATGGCCTTCGAGAACATCGTCGG
>JAYWEJ010000044.1:0-14048 GCA_043779345.1 Acidimicrobiia bacterium
GCGCGCCGTTTCCTTCGCGCCGCGCAGCAGCAGCCACGTCACGAACATCACGATGGCGAACGCCGGAAGGTTCAGCAACACCGGCATGCCGAGGAACCGGGGCGCCGTTTCGAGCAAGCCATGCACCTCGGGATTCGAGCTGAGCAGCGCCGTCCGATACGCCGTCGTCAAGAACACGGGAAGATCGACACCCAGGCTGCGCATCAGCGACGTGAAGTAATCGCCCCACGAGATGGCGACCGCAATGTTGCCGATCGCATATTCGAGAATCAGGTCCCAGCCGATGATCCACGCCACCACTTCGCCGAGGGCGGCATACGAATACGCATAGGCGCCGCCCGCCTGCGGGATCATCGCCGCGAGCTCCGCATAACAGAGCCCCGCCAGGGCGCAGGCGCCGCCAAGCAGGATGAAGCTGAAGACCAGCGCGGGACCGGCCGCGTAACGAATCACCGTGCCGTCGGCGGCCACCTGTCCGGCGGCGGCCGTGCCGATTGCGCCGAAGATGCCGGCGCCGATTACCGCGCCGATGGCCAGCATGATCAGATCGCCGGCGCCGAGCACGCGCTTCAGCGCTCGCGTGGAGTCGGCTTCGTCGACGACGAGATCGGCGATGGGCTTGCGTTGGAAGAGCTGGCTCATACGCGCGCCTGCATTCTACTTCGCGAGCGCCGGGAGGCCGCGCGGAGGATAATGGTGCGGTAAATCTTTTCAAGGGAGTGCGTGATGCGAGTCCGACGACTGCTGTCAATTGCCGTGTGGTGTGGTGCGATGAGCGCCCTCGTTTCGGGCCAGGCCATTCCCGAAGTGAAGCTGCCGCCGTCGCCGCCCGGACAGGCCGCGATCCAGGTAGGCGGCTCGTGGCACAAGACCCCCGAAGGTGGCCAGGCCTATCGCGACGGCAAGTGGATTGTCGTCGACTACGGCCGGCCGCTCCTGCGCGGGCGCAAGGAGATCTTCGGCGCCGGGGCGGACTACGGCAAGTTTGTCAACGCCGACGCGCCGGTTTGGCGGGCAGGAGCCAACAACACGACTCGCCTGACCACGCAGGTGCCGCTGCAAATCGCCGGCAAGACGATCGCGCCGGGCGTCTACAACGTGTTCGTCGACTTGAAGCCGGGCAACTGGACCTTGGTACTCAGCACGCAACCGGTGCAGGAGCAATTCGATCCGAACGACAAGGTTCGGCTGTCGGGCGCCACCAACTACGATGAAAAGTTCGACGTGCTGCGTGCGCCGATGTCGGTGCGCGCAGCCGATGTCGCGACCGAGCAGTTCACCATCGGCTTCACGAACCTCAGCGACAGCCGCGTGACGCTGTCGATGGCGTGGGACAAGACCCTGGCGACCGTCGAGCTCACGGTGGCCGCGCCGTCGAAGTAGGCATGCGGCTGGCCCTGATCGTCTTCGCGGCCGCGAGCGCCCTCGCGCAGGCGCCGGCACCGGTGCGGCCGCTCTGGGTGGACGTCACCACCTCCGCCCTCGGTCCGACGAAGTACTGGACCAATAAAGTGGAGATCGCCGACCTCAACGGCGATGGTCGTCCCGACCTGCTGTTTGCCAATGGCGGCGACTACTCCACTCCCGGCGCCCCGGAACCGAGCCAGGTCTTCTTCAACAACGGGCCTGGGCCGGTGTTCCGTGACGTGACCACCGAGGTGCTGGGCACTACTCCCAATCTTGCACGCGTCATCAAGGCCCGCGATCTCAACGCCGATGGCCTCGTCGACATCCTCATCGGCGCCACGTATCAAACGCAGAGCCGTCTCTTTCTTGGAACGGGAGCAGGCCGGTTCTCTGAGGTCACCGTCACCCACCTGCCGGCGTTGCCGCTCAGCGTCGGCGATCTCGAAGTTGGCGACGTCGATGGCGATGGCGATCTCGACCTGATGCTCGCCGACTGGGGCGCGGGCAACAACATGACGAACGACGGTGGTCGCACCCGCCTATGGCTCAACGACGGCGCCGGCCGCTACACCGACGCCACCATGGCGCGCATGCCCGACCTGCGCGTGCGCTTCTCGTGGGACCTCGAGCTGGCCGATGTCGACAACGATGCCGACCTCGACGCCCTGGTGTCCTGCAAGCGCTGTCCAGGCAGCCATCTGTTTCGCAACGACGGCAGCGGCACGTTCACGGACGATGGCCGAGGGCTTCCGCAGTACACCAACAATTACGAGTTCGAGCCGATGGATCTAGACGGCGACGGCTGGCTCGACCTGGTGACGATGAACGATGGCGAGATCGTTGGCGGCAACGGTTCGAGCCGCCGCGAGCACGTGTTTCGCAACGACGGCAAGGGCCGGTTCCGCGATGCCACCGACGCCTGGTGGCCACTCGACGCCAACGTTGGCGAGGACGACAACATGGCGGCGTTCCTCGACTACGACTCCGACGGGGACGCTGATTTCGTCGTCGGCTCGCTCAGTGGGCCCGATCGCCTGCTGATCAACAACGGCAGGGGACGGCTGTCGGTGGCGCTGGACGTCTTCGACGGTGAGGCGACTCCCGGCACACTCGGCATCGCGCTCGCGGATCTCGACGGCGACGGCCGCATCGACGTCGTCCAGGCGCAAGGGGAGCATCCGAAGTCGGTGGACGAGCGCGTATTCCTGGGCCGCGGCCTGGCTCCGGATACCGCGGCGCCGTCCGTGACGATGGTCGGGACGAAGGACGCGGCCGGGGGTTCGGTGGTGCACGCGCGGGTGCACGATCGCAAGAGCCCGAGCCTGGCAACCGAGTGGACGAGCGTGACCGTCGAATGGACGACGCCGGCAGGGCGCCGTGAAGCGCCGATGCGTTGGTACGGCGAACACCTGTGGCGAGCCGAGTGGCCTGCGAACGTCGATCGCACGGCGAGCTATCGCGTCTGCGCCACCGACGCGTCGGGTCATGCCGCCTGCGCTACGCGATGATGTCGTGGAGCACGTTGCCCGAGACGTCGGTCAGACGGAAGTCGCGCCCGCTGTATTGATAGGTCAGCTTGGTGTGATCGATGCCCATCAGGTAAAGGATGGTGGCGTGCAGATCGTGCACGTGCACCGGCTTCTCAATCGCCTTGAATCCAAAGTCGTCGGTCGCTCCATACGTCAATCCGCCTTTGACGCCGCCGCCCGCGAGCCACATGCTGAACCCGAAGGGATTGTGATCGCGACCGCTCTGCGCGCCGGCCATGCCGCCAACTTCGACGACCGGGGTGCGACCGAACTCGGATCCACACACGACCAGGGTGTCCTTGAGCAGCCCGCGAGACTTGAGGTCGTTGATCACCGCAGCGAAGGGCCGATCTGAATCCCTGGCGTTCTTGCGGTGCTGCTGGATGTCGGAATGCGCATCCCACGGATCGCCCTTCGCGTAATAGACCTGCACCATCCGGACGCCGCGCTCGACGAGACGCACCGCCATCAGGCAACCGCGCGCCGTGCTGCCGGGGCCATATAGTTCCAGCGTCGCCTGGCTTTCCTTGCGGATGTCGAAGACCTCCGGCGCTTCGGTCTGCATCCGGTAGGCGGTCTCCATGGCGCTGATCGCGCCTTCGAGCTGCGGATCGGCCGGCTCCCCGCCGCGTTGCATGGCATCGAGCGAGGCCAGCAGGTCGAGCTCGCGGCGCTGTTCGGCGAGCGTGAACGACTTGTTGTGGATGAACGAGACCAGCTTCTTCGGATCGAAGTCCTTGCCGACAATCTGATCCGGCCGCTCGACCTTGCTTGGAATGAACGTGCCCTGATGAACAGCCGGCAGAAAGGCGCCGTTCCAGAGCGGCGGGCCAACCGTGGTTGGCACGTCGGGGCAGAGCACGACGTAGCCAGGCAGGTTCTTGTTCTCAGTGCCGAGTCCGTATGTCAGCCACGAGCCAATCGACGGCCGGCCAACCTGGATATGGCCGGTGTTCATCATCAGCATCGATGGTTCGTGGTTCGGTATGTCGGTATGCATCGAGCGGATCATGCAGATGTCATCCGCGCAGCCGCCGACGTGCGGAAACAACTCGCTGACCTCCAGTCCGCTCTGGCCGTACTTCTTGAACGTGAAGGGCGAGCGCATCAACGAACCGGTCTTGCGCTCGGTGGCGACGGTTCCGCCGGGCAGCGGCTGGCCGTGAAACTTGTCGAGCATCGGCTTAGGGTCGAAGCTGTCGACCTGGGACAACCCGCCGTTCATGAACAGGAAGATCACGTGCTTGGCGCGCGCCGGGTGATGTAGTCCTTTGGCGAGCGCCGCCGCGGCCGGCTTGCGCTGGTCGAGACCGGCGGCAGACAACGACTTGCCGATCAGGCTGGCAAAGGCGAGCATGCCGAAGCCGTTGCCGATGCGGCACAGCGCTTCGCGACGGGTCACGGGCGGACGTGAATGATGCGGCATTGGATTCGGCGACAGGTCAGCTGATGAACAGGAATTCGTTCGAACTCATCAAGATCTTCACGTAGCGGCCGAATGTGGTCACCGGCAGCATCTTTTTCTTCTCGTCGCCCGGCGCCTTGGCACCGGGGACGACGCCGGCCATCATGCCGTCGGCCGGGGAGTCATTGCCGGCGCCCTCGACAGCCGGCTCGCTGGCGGCGTCTTTCTCTGGTGCGGCCGGGTCCGCCGGCATCTTCGCCTTTTCACGACGCTCCGCGTACTGCTTCAGCGCCTCGGCCTGCAGGAAGTCGCGTCCGGCCCTGGCCTCTTCCGCCGTCGGCGCCCGGCCGAACAGGCGGCGATACACCTTCTGGATTCGCCCCGCGTCGTCAGGTTCGTCGGCGACCTGTTCGGCCAGCCGCTCGGCGTGTTGCTGCATGAACTCACTGTTCATGAAGAACAGTCGCTGCAGCGGCACGCTGGTGGAAAAACGCTGCTCGGCGGTCTGGCTCGGGCTGGGGAAGTCGAACAATTGCAGGAACTCATCGAGCTTGTAGCGACTGACCTTGCCGTACACGGTCCGGCGGTCGGCCAGCGGCGTCAATGTCACTGACGGTCCGCCGATTCGCGCGTCGATGGCTCCCGAAACGGAAAGGATGGCGTCGCGAATCTGCTCCGCGCTCATGCGGTGACGGTTGGCGCGCCAGTACAGGCGATTGCCGCTGTCCTTCGCGAATGCGGCCGGCTGGTTGGCGGCGCTCAACTGGTAGACCGCGCTGCGCATGATCTCGCGGTGCAGCGCCTTGGTCGACAACCCATGATCGACAAAATATTGCGCGAGGTAGTCGAGCAGCTCCGGATGCGTCGGCCGCTCGCCGTTGACGCCGAAGTTACTCGGGGTGTTCACGAGGCCGGTGCCAAAATGTTCCTTCCAGACGCGGTTGACCATCACGCGCAACGCCATTGGCTGCGCGGTAATCGTGCGCGCGAGCTCGAGCCGGCCGCTGCCCTTTGAAAAGGTCACGCGATCGGCGTGCAGCACCGAGAGGAACCCGCGCGGCACCGTGTCGCCCAGGCGAGTGGGATTGCCGCGCAGGTGCACTTTCAGATCGACCGGCTGTTCGACGTCGCGGACGCCGTGCACATACGCGTATTTCGCCGGCAACGCCTTCACCATCGCCTCGACGTCCTTGCGCAGCCCTTCGATCAGGGCACGGCGGTCGCCGCCCAGCCGCTGCTCAAGTCCCCATCCGGTAAAGCGCAGCAGGCCCGGGCGCGGCGGCTTGCCCGGCGCGTCATCGGGATCGAGATTCCCCATGAACACGTCGCCCCAGAGCGCGCTCCGTTCCGTGCTCATGCTCCGCAACTCGAGTCCGCAACCCGGGCAGAAGTCGTCGTTGGTGATGAACTCGTTGGGAAGATTTGCCGGCTCTTTCGGCTTGGCCGTCGGCAGCGCCCGCGCCTTGATGATGTCGTTCTCTTTCTTGACCTCGCGCTGTTCGAGCACCACCCCGATCAAAAGATCCTGGAACGCGTCGGCGAGGGTGTCCGCCTCTTTGACGGTGCCGCCGAGCGCGACCATCGACTGCCAGTCCTTGAGGAATGGATAGAACACCGGCTTCTTCTGCAGGAACGCGATCCAGCGATCGAACAGCTCGTAGTCGAGCTTTTCCTTGTCGGCGATGGCGAGCTTGTCTTTCTTCGGCTCGCCCGTCACCTGCCACACCGCTTTCATGTACTTCGCCGATTGAAACGCGAGCGTCTCGGCAAGCTGGCGGGTCTCGGCTGCCGTGTACTCGTTCAGCATTTCGCGCTTCAACTTGAGCGCTTTCTCTTTGGCCTTGTAGTCGTCGACGATGCCCTTGGGCGCAAGCGGATATTCGGTGTAGACGGTATTCTGGAAAACGCCTGCGAGCCCGTAGTAGTCCTTGGTCGGGATCGGATCGTACTTGTGGTCGTGGCAGCGGGCGCACCCGACGGTGAAGCCGAGAAAGCCGCGGCTGACCGCATCGACGCGATCGTGGCGCTCGTCCGCGCGCGTGATCTCAACCGCGCCGTTGTCGTAGTACCAGGGCCCGAGGCCAAGGAACCCCAGTGCCGGAAGTTGCCGCACGCGATCGGGGCCTTCGAGCAGATCCGCGGCGAGCTGCGCCGTCACGAACTGGTCGTAGGGCAAGTCCTCGTTGAACGCGCGGATCACCCAATCCCTGTAGAGGTGAGCATTCGGATACGGATTAAAACCGCGGCCCATCGGGTCGAGGCTGCGATAGTCGTCTTCGCCGTAGCGCGCGACGTCGAGCCACATGCGCCCCCAGGCTTCGCCATAGCGCGGCGAGGCCAACAGCCGATCGACGACTTTATCGAACGCTTCGGGCGATGCGTCGGCGAGAAACGCGTCAACTTCCTCAGGCGAGGGCGGCAGGCCGGTGAGGTCGAGGGTGGCACGGCGAATCAGCGTGAGCTTATCCGCAGCGGCCACCGGCTTCAGGCCGTCGCGCTCGAGCCGCGCCAGCACGAATCGATCGATGTCGGTGCGCGGCCAGGCGGAGTCGCGCACCACCGGCGCGGCCGGTTTGACCAGCGGCGTAAACGCCCAGAACCCGCGGTGCTCCGGCGTAATGACGCGCTCGTGCGACGCCACCGGCGCGGGTGTCTCGGCGGCGGCGGGCCATACCGCACCGCTGCGAATCCATTCGGCGATCGCGTCGATGTCGGCGGCCGGAAGCTTGGCGCGTCCGCGCGGCATGCGCGGAAACCCCTCAGCGTGCTGCACCGCCTTCAGCAGCGCGCTCTTGTCCGGATCGCCGGGCACAATCGCGGGTCCGGTCTCGCCGCCACGCAGCAATGCTGCGCGCGAATCAACCCGCAGTCCCGCCGTCGCGGACTCGCCGTGGCAGGCGAAGCAATTTGCCGCAAGCAGCGGACGAATTCGATTTTCAAACAAGGCCGCGTCTTGAGCCGGCGCGGTGGTGCCGGTTGCGGGAACCGGGAGTTGCCCGGCACGAAGGACGGCGCCGACCAGCAACACGCCGGTCCACACCAGGGCGCTCCTGCTGGCGTTGTTAAAACGGGATGACGGCATCGGGTGTTAAGTATGATGCTTTCGCATGATTCGGCAAGTCGTTTTCATCCTGTCGCTCACCACATCTCTAGCGGCCGCGAGCGTCCAGGCGCCTAAAAGCGCGCCTTTGCCACCAGCGGATATTCCCTTCGCTCGCCTGACGGCGGACGCTGTCGTAGCGGTCGCCCTGGGACCTGGCTCAATCGAGTCAACGGACGGCATCTGGATCGCCAATCGCCCGGCCGGCACGATCGTGCACATCGACGCGAAGGCAAACGCGGCCACAACGCCGCTTGTCGCTGGCGCTGAGCCCTGCGGGTCTCTCGTCGCAGCGTTCGATAGCGTTTGGGTGCCCCTCTGTGGTGACGGCACGCTCGCACGACTGGATCCCAAGACCTCCAAAGTGACGGCGACGCTTAAGATGAGGTTGGCCAGTGCCGACGGTCGCATTGCATCCGGCGTCGGCAGCATCTGGGCGATCACCGATCGGAAGGGCGTGTTGTCCCGGATCGATCCCGCGACCAATGACGTGGTCGCTGAGATCTACGTCGCCGGCGGCGCGCACAGCGTCGTCCTCGGCAACGAAGCGCTGTGGGTGACGAGCGAGGCCGGCAATCTCCTGACGCGTGTGAATCCGCACAACAACGAGGTGGTGGAAACCATCGAGGTCGGACCACAGCCGGGCCGTCTTGCCGTGGGCGAAGGGGCGGTCTGGGTTCTCAATCGCGGCGATAACACCGTCACGCGCGTCGATCCTGCGACCAACAAAGTGGCGGCCACGATTGCGCTCGGCGATGGCGCTGCCGGCGGTGAGATTGCGGCCGGCCTCGGTTCAGTGTGGATCAGTGCCCCCGGCGCTCCGATCATTCGGATCGATCCGCGGAGCAATCGTGCGGTGCAACGCTTCACCGGTCAGGGTGGGGGCGCGGTGCTCGTCGCTCACGGTTCGCTGTGGGTCGCGTCCGGACCGACGAGCACGTGGCGGCTGGATCCGCTGCTCGTGACGGCCATCCGTCCGTGATCGCTTCGATCCGTCTCGGGCAACCCGTCCGCCGCGCGACGGGTGCCCGCCTGCAATTCATGTGATGCCCGGGTCCGCGACCGAAGGTGCGGACCCGGCGATGTTCCTCAGAACTTCCAACGCGCGCTCAGCCGGAAAATCCGCGGCGCGGGGATCGGATTGGCCGATGCGGCGTCGATGCCGCCGGTCGCGAGCGGTTTCCGATAGTCGGTGCCGTTGGTGGTGACGAACCGGAGAATCACGCTCGAGTTCGTGGCGTTGAACAGATCGAACATGCCCTCCAGCGAATGCCTGCCGAAGCGCACGGTCTTCGCGAAACGCATGTCAACGAGCTTGACCCAGTCGTAGCGGCCGGCCTGGCCTTCGACGGTGACATTGACGTTGGCGTTAAGCGCGTTGCGGACCTGCACCACGCGCGGGTAGTACTCGCCGCTCTGCCCGGTGAAGGTCGACGAGAACAGCATCTCCCACGGCAGGTCGTAGGTGCCGCTCAGCCGCACGCCCTGGTGCGTCTGCGGCAGCTCCCAGTTATAGCGGGCCTGGTTCGGGTTGAGCGGCTGGATGTTGCGCTCGTCCCGGCGATCGATCTGGTAGGACGCCAGCAGCGACCATCCCGAGGAATAGCGCTTGCTCGACGTCGCTTCGAATGCCCAGAACCGGTCGTTGCCTTCACCGGGCGCGGTGTTGACCGTCAGCCGCTGCACCAGCCCGAAGGTCGGGTAGGTGCGCGGCACCGACCACACTTCGACGATGCCATCGTCCGCGGTGCCGGCGACGTTGTCGCGGCCCGGATCGACGGCGGTGACGCGATCGGTATAGGACGCGAACGGTTGCGCGAGGTCGAGCTCCTTGCTGCCGCCCCACTCCACCTTCCTCACCACGTTGATGCGCACGGTGAGGTCGCGCGTCAGCCCGAAGTCGAGGCCGCCGGTGTACTCGTCGAGGCCCGCGGGCTTGAGGCCGGGATCGAGCCGCCGATCGCCGCGGCCGCCGGTGGCCGACTGCAGATCGGCGGCGTTCGGCACATACGGAATCGCGCCGGTCCAGCGATAGGTCGTGGTCCGCGCCGCGGCCGGGTTGACCTCGTTCGCCGTCGGACCGCTCGACGCGTTTACGCCCGAGCCCGACCCGGCGTAGCGGCCGTAGCTGGCCTTCACGGCCATCCGGCCGTCACCCGACAGGTCGTAGATCAGCGACAGGCGCGGCGACCACGCGTTGTAGGTCGGGAAGGCATGGTTTTCCGGATACAGGTTTTTTTCAGAGAACGGGCCGGTGCCGGGATTGCCCTGCTCGGGGAGAAACGTGCCGTAGCGATCGAACCGCACGCCGATGTTCGCGGTCAACTTCGGCGACAGGTTGATCATGTCGTTGACGAATCCGGAGTTGAAGCTGACGCCGCTGTTGGTATTGGTCGGGTAGTCGTAGACCTCCACCGAATCCGGCCGATCGAAAAAGCCGGTGTCGGTGGCCAGGCTCCGGTATCGATACACCTGCTGGTTCGGATAACCGTAGGTCTCGACGGGGTTCTGACTGTTGTAGCCGAGGAAGCCGGACTTGACTTCGTGGTTCATCCCCTTGAGGTTCGTGAACCAGCTCCACGTGCCGTTGTAGCCCCAGCGCACGGGCTCGCGCCGCAGCTCGAGGAAGGCGCCGCGCGTATGCGTGGTCCGCAGGTCGGTTTTTCGCACGTCGTCGGTCCACGCGAAGTCGGGCCACCAGTAGCCGGAGCGGTTGACGCCCGCATCAAAGGTCATGGTCTGGCTCATGATGCGCGTCCATTTCACAGCCGGGCCGATCGCGGTCCACGCGATCTGGTTCTGCGTGGCCTCGAGCGGCAGGAACGCGCTGGCGTTGCGATACGGCTGCCACTTCCGGTTGTACTGCTGCGCCACCTCGAACTTGTTGTTCCGGTTCATCTGGTAGGTCAGCTTCAACGTCGGGTTGTCGAGCCGCGTGAAGTATTCAACCTGGTCGCCGGTCTTCTCGGTAATGAATCCGGGAATGAACAGGCCCGAGTAGTTGTAGCCATACGCCGCGTAGAACCACAGCTTGTCGCGCAGGATCGGTCCGCCGAGATCGAGACTGACGTCGTTGTAGCGCGTGAACTTGTTGTTGCCGGGATTGAAGCCGCGGTCTTTCAGATCCTGCGTGACGTTGTTGCCCTGGAACGCGCCGTCCTGCCACGCGCCCAGATACATGCCGCTCATCCGGTTGCCGCCAGACTTGATCACGAAGCTGATGGTCACGCCCGGGCTCTGCGCCTCGGCGCCCTTGGCGGCGGCCGACACCTGCACCTGCTCGTAGGTGTTGTAGTCGCCGAAGAACTGATCCCACACGACGCCGTCGAATTTGATCAGCTCCTGGCCGTTGCGCCCGTACGATCGCGCGCCCGTTGTCGTTGACCCACCGACGGTGTTGCCGCCGACGTCGAACTGCGTCGGCGACAGGCCGGGCACCAGCCGGGCGAGGCCGCGAATGCCGCGGCCATACGGCAGATCTTCCATCTGCTTCTCGTCCCAGTTGACGCCGACGGTGGTCGCCTGCAGATCGATGACCGGCGTTTCACTGCGGACGGTCACTTCCTCCGAGAGGGCGTCGACCTGCAGCGTGCCGTTGATTGTCATGGTCGCGCCGACGTTGACGCTGATCGCCTGGATATTGAGCGTCCTGAAACCGGCGAGCCTGAAGCTGACCTGGTACTCGCCCGACGGCAGCTGGGTGACACGGTAGGCGCCCTGACCGTCGGTCACGACCGAGCGCGCGCCGCCGATCATGGCCGGGCTCGAGATCGCGACCTCCACGCCAGGCAGGACCGCGCCGCTGTCATCCAGGGCGCGGCCGGTGATGGCGCCGGTCAATCCTTGTGTGAAGGCGGGCGCGGCAAGCGCCAGCAGGAGAACCAGTGACGGCAGACCGATGAAACACAGACGCCTCATGACACCCTCCTTGCGGATCCAGGACCGCGCGACGGCATGGTAAATCAGCCTCGCCGCAGAAACTACCACTTCGTTCGAGCTTTCGGCCGGGGCGCCCAGGCGAGTGCCCGCGGCAAGACTCATTGGTTGGACTGGATTCTACTTCGGACGCTCGGCGACGATGGAGGCAATGAAGCGCCCGTCGAAATCGCCCTCGCGCGATCGCAGCACGGCGAATGGCGCCATCAATTCGGCGAGTTCACGGTCCTTCAGGAGGAACGCGGGATTGGTGGGATGCCCTCGCTCGGCCTGCCGAGTGGTGAAGGTCTCGTAGAAGATTCGCCCGCCCGGTTTCACCGCGGATTTGAGCGCAGGCATCAAAGGGCGATGCAGATAGTTGAAGCCGAGGATCAGATCGTATTCGCCTGTGCCGAGCGCCGGCGGCGGATCCGTCTCCAGATCGACGACGCCGCTCGTGATCGTGAGGCGAAGGCGATTCGCCGTGTCCCGCAGGTGGCCGATCGCCTGCGGATTGCGATCGATCGCGTGGACGTCGAAGCCCGCGCTCGCGAGCAGCAGGGCGTGACGGCCGCGGCCGCACGCCACATCAAGCGCTCTGCCTCGGGGGAGGAGATCGGCATTCTCGATCAGCCACGACGAGGGTCCGCGCAACACGCCGGGACCGAACTCGCGCGGCCCACTCCAGCCGGCCAGCCCGCCGGCGAGATTCAACACCTCGCCGAGCCCCGCCGCCGAGAGCAACTCCGCGGCTGCACGGCTGCGCACGCCGTGCTCGCAGTAAACGAGCACCGGTCCTGGAGTGTCGGGAAGGATCGCCGGCGCGGATGCCATCAGATCGACCGGCAGCAGCCACGCGCCAGGAATATGACCGAGCCGCTCGTATTCACCGGGCGAGCGAACGTCGATCACCGTGGCCACTCCGGCTTCGAGCAGCTGCATCGCAGCGTGATGATCGATGGTGCGAAACGGATGCATCACCGCTGCCGCCGTCGGCGGAACCACCACTTCGCGAGATCGAACAGGCCGACCGGCGACAGCGACAACAACAGGCCGAGACCGAGGTCGTGCACGCGGTAGCGATTGGAGATCTGCATCGTGGCGAGCACCAGGATCGTCCCGACCACAGCCGACACCGCCAGGCGCAGCATCGGGTGCACGCGCGGAATCAGCAGTGACGTGGCCCGAAGGCCGAGCGACACCGCGGCCAGTGCCAGCAGGATTCCTTGGACGACGTCGATCATGAGGGCGGAAAGGAGAAGACCGAGTCGCCGGAGGCGACGACCATGTCCCCGGTGGGACCGAAGGCCAGGCCGACCAGACCCGCGCCGGCCAGTATCAGCTCGGGCTCGCGATCGGGCCTGATCGCATAGACGCCGCTCGACCCGGCGAGCGCTTCAACGACGTGGAGCACGCCGTTGGCATCGAAGGCCAGCCCCTGCGGCCGCCCGAAGGGAATGTTGAGCGCGTGCACGCCGCCCTCGGAATCGATCCTGCGCACGGAATCATACGAGGCCAGTGTCGGCGCGGACACGTAGAGATCGCCGGCCGGCGACATCGCGAGGTGAAAGGCCGCGATGCTGGTGGGAATGCTGGCGAAGGTTTCGCTGCGGCCTTTGCGATCGATCCGGTAGACGCTGCCGGCGCGATCGCCGACATACAAGGCGCCGTCGGCGCCGAACGCCAGCCCGCACGCCACGCCGAGATTGGAAGCCATCACCTCGTAGCGTCCGTCATCGAAGACACGATAGACGCGGCCGTCGAAGCGCGACGACACGTAGAGCAGGCCGTCCGGGCCAAGCACCATCGACGTCGGATTGACCAGGCCATGGACGAACGGCTCGCGCGCGCCGCTCTTGGTGATGCGAAAGATCGAGACGGTCGCTTCCTGCCCGCGCGTGCCGCTGTAGGTGACGTAGAGATGACCGTCGGCGCCGAAGACCGGATTGTCGACCTGGTGCAAACCGGTGGCGAGCAGCGTGCCGACGCGCGTATACAGCGTGGCGCCCGGCAGCCATGCGACCTTGACGGGGGTCTCGCCACCGTCGAGGCCGGCCGGCACCACGACCGCCATGCGATCCGGCGCGGCAAACGCCATCCGCGCGGACACACCGCCGATGGTCACGAGGTCGGCGGTCGATTCGGGTTGTGGGAAGCCGTCGCCGCGCAGCCATAGCCGTCCGCCCTCGATGACGCGAACGGGCTCCAGGCTAGTAAGAACGGGCACTTACCCGTCGTCCTCGTCCAGTTCGAGGTTCCAGTACAAGTAGTCACGCCAGCTTTCGGGCGCGCTGCGCAGACCGATCGTGATGCGGATCGCAGGCGCCGACATCGGCCGCCGCGGCGGGCGAATCAGCCGCATGCGCGCCTCTTCGGGCGTACGTCCGCCCTTGCGCCGGTTGCACGACACGCAACACGACACGATGTTCTCCCAGTCCTTGCGGCCACCCTGCGACACCGGTATCACGTGATCGAAGGTGAGCTCTGGTGTGGGGAAGACTTCAGCGCAGTACTGGCATTTGCACTCGTCTCTCGCGTAGATGTTCGCGCGCGAGAACGGCACATAATCGAAGCGTTTTTTTATCCGGACGTAGCGAAGCAGCCGGATGACGGACGGCAACTTAAAGGAAAACGAGACGGCACGGACCTCGCGGTCGTGATGCGCAATGATCTCGACCTTCCCTTGACACCA
>JAYWEJ010000045.1:0-13945 GCA_043779345.1 Acidimicrobiia bacterium
ATGGCATCACGAGCAGGCCCGGGAGCTGGAAGACGCGAATCAGCTTACGCCGCGACACGATGTACAGGGCGAGGACCGCGAGCAGGAAGCGTCCGGCCAACCCGCCGAATTCCTGGTAGGCCTGCACCTGGCTTGCCGTCTGTTGAATCTGCGGCTGCGGCAGCGTGCGCACCTCTTCGATGCCGGGGACGATGCGCGGCATCTGCTGGATGGCGCCAAACGCGGCGCCATACGCAAACGCGAACATCAGCGTCGTCACGATCGTGGTGCGGCGCAGTGCGGGCGTGAAGAGCTCCGCGATCGACGGACGCCGCAGCGTACCTGCCGCCTTCTTCTGCTGCCAGGCGGGCGACTCCGGCAGGAACGGCCGGATCAGGATCAGCGGCAGTGCCGGGATGACGCCGGAGATCAAGGTGTAGCGCCACGGCGCGTGGCTGCCGGCGATTGCCGGGAACGACGTCCCGTAGGTGACCGCGATGTAATACGCCCCCGTCACCATCAAGCCGCCGATCGACGAGAACGCCTGCGTGTAGCCGAGCGCTTTTTCACGCTGGCGCGCGTCGGGGAAGATCTCGGCGACCCACGCCACCGCCGCGACGAACTCGACGAACACGCCGATGTAGGTCGTGGCGCGCAGCGCCAGCAGCATGTAGATGTTGGTGGCGAAGCCGGCGGCGAACGCCGAGAACGCGTACAGGAGAATGCTGTAGACCAGCACGCGGCGGCGGCCGAAGCGATCGGTGAGATACCCGCCGACCAGGCCGAAGGCGCCGCCGACCAGCGCCGGGATCCAGAAGAACATCCCGACCCAGTAATTGAAGGCGGGGGTGCCCGGCCTGGCTCCCGTCAGCTCGCCGATGGCCGGCCCGACGACGAGCGGGGCCATCAGGATCTCGTAGATGTCGAAGGCGAAGCCGAGGGCGGCAATGGCGCAGATCAGCCATTGCAGGCGAGTGAGACTACGCGCGGAAGATGTCATGCGACCGCGCGTAGTATACGGGAAACCTTTACGGAACCGACATCACGCTCAGAATCTGCGCTGCACTCAGTTCGCTGCCAACAAGCGGTTGCGCCTGCTTGTCGGCTTTCAATGAGGCAAACACCGTCGGCGTGATCAGGGGCGTGACCACGCCGGGCGCCAGCCGATAGATCCGGATCGCGATCGCATGATTCAAATCCTTCAGCAGGCCGCTCTCGATCGGGATCTGGATCGTGACATCGGCCGGGTGGGCCTCTGACGTTTGATGTGCGGTACCGCCCTGATAACTATGCGACCGGAACAGCCGGGACGGGAAGACGCCGACATCGATGATCTGATTGCGATCGACAATCTCATACACGTAGACACCGAGGCGACGGTGGCTCGTCACGTACCGCGCCGTGATCGGCGACGCTCTCTTGGGCGTGATGGCGCCGGTGTCCGGATTGAACGACACGAGTAGCCGCACGATCGGCTGCGCCGTGCCCGGCTTGAGCGCTGCGATCGGCGGTAGTGGCGCTGGGGCCGGCGCCGGCACCACTGGCTTGGGCGGCGGAGGCTGCATCACGAACGACGCCTGGATGACCCGCAAGTTGGTCGGCGGCTTGGCCTTCTGGACATCGGGATTGTCGACGTCGGGATTTGGCAGATCCCCACGCAACTCGTCATCCATGTGCTGCGCACACACCGGGCAGAACTCCGCATTGTTGGTCGCGCCCATCAGGCAGTAATGCTTGCCGCCGTGCATGGCAGGGTAGGCGTGAACCACGTTGAGCTCGAAGAGGTCGCAGCCCGGCACGCTGCCGGCGCCGGGCAGGGTCCAGGGGGGCGTCGCGCCATGCCGCGTGTCGTAGCAGTTCCTGCCGTCGGCGAGCGGGATGCCCGGGTGCGACACCCCCGCGCGGTCGCTCGGGAACCACTCGTCGTACAACGACGCGATGGCGTGGCCCATCTCGTGCGGGAGCACGTCGCTCCCGACGGCGCCAACGGCGACATACGTCCACTCGCCATTGGTGCAGCCGAAGCCGTACGGGTGATCGCCGATGACAATCGTGTGCTTGGGATTGACATCCTTGACGGCCTCGCTCACGAGGCTGGCGGTGTTGCCGGGGCCGGTCGATTCGTTCCAGCTCAAGATACAGTTGGTCGACGGCGCATCGACGTCGAAGCCGTAATTCGACTTTGCGGCCGTGAGTGGATCGTAGAACGCCTCGATCTGAAGGTCCGCCTTGTGTGCCACATAGTAAGGATGGGCCAGCAGGCCGTACTTGATGAAGTTGTCGACAGCGTTATCGAATCTGTTCTTATCGGTGTAGTGATCCGAGAGCACCGCGATCACGTAGGGCGCCGGATTCGTCGCACCATTAATCGTCGTGTGAGGGACGGCTTTCACCGTCGTGTTCGTAAACATCGCGATGACGATCACGCCGAGCAGCCGGGGGAGCGTGCGTTTCATGTTCGTTCTCCTAGAACCAGTCGCCGGCGCAGAAGAAGCCTGGCGATGGATTGCCCGGGCCCGTGACGTTCTGCCCAGGGACCGTCGTGGCCGCTATGTAATGGGGCACGATCCATTCTTTAGCCGGCGGCCTCGGCTGCAGCAATTGATAGAACGTGCAGAAGTCCTTGAGCGGCGATCCACTGCCGGGAATCGGGGTCATGTCGTGCTCTCCCTTGACGGTCAGCTCGACGCGATTGCCCTGCGGCTTGATGACCAGCTTGGTGAAGCCGCTGGTCGCGCCGGTCAGCACGATTTCAAGGTTCCCGCCCGGAAGGCCGGCAGTCGGAACCCGGATCTCGTAGATCGTGTTGTCGGTGAGCGAGACGTTGTGTTTGCTCACGCCGCCCTGCTTGAAATCGAACTTCGCCTTCTTGAAGATCGGCAGCGACGGCGTCGTCGCGGTGATCTCGCCGCCGCGCAATTCGACGCGGCCGTTCACCAGCGTCGGCCAGTTCGGGTCGATGGTGGTCTGGGCATGAAATTCCTTGATCGAGGGAACCCATTTCAGGTTCTTCCAGTGTTCCGGCTTATCTGGATCGACCGGGCCGGCCGGCGGTTTCGTCCAGTCGTCGCGATCGATCGTCAACGCCTGGTTGGCGGCTTCGATCGCCGGGAACCTGACGGTGGCCTTGTCGAGGCTGAACTCTCTCGACAGCGGCAGCGCCAGGGTTTTCGGCTCCCAGTCGACGATATCGCCAACGATCAATTTCAGTTCGGTACCCATCTGTTTCACATCGCAGACGACTTCGTCGACGCCATCGCCGTTGGTGTCTTCCTCGTGGCGCCAGTCCTTGAGGTAGGCGACGTTCAGGTGGTTGTCGCTCCCGCTCGGTGACACGTACGCGAAGCCGCCGCTGAACGCGATATTGACCGTCGTCTTGGGCCCACGCGGCCACCAGTACCAGGCCGCGAGGCCTACGACGACGCTGATTCCGATGACATACATCGCTTTGCGAACACCAGGGGACATGGGGGCGACTCCTCTCGTTCGTTAACGGGCCGCATGCGGGGCGGCGGTTCCTACGGCCACGAAGGCGCCCCAGTTTTCGGGCAGCGCCTGCGCGGTATCGCCGCTGCGCAGCATCGCGAGCTGCGCAGTGCGTAATGCCTGAATCGGATCGCCGGACTTCGCGAGCTCGCGATGAAAGGCGAGTGTCAGTTGTTCGGTGGCGCGATCGTCGACGTCCCACTGGCTGGCGATGACGAGCGGCACGCCGCCGGCGAGGAACGGGCGCGCGACGCTGACCACGCCCTCACCTCGCGACACCGCGCCGGCGGCCGTGCTGCACGCGGCCAGCACCACCACGCGCGTGTGCGGGAATCGCACTCGCGCGATCTCGTGGGCGAACAGCGACTGCTCGCCCTCGGCTTCGTCGGCAAAAACCAGTCGCGAGAGCAGGGGGAACTCCGGATTGACGAGTGCGTGGCCACCGAAGTGCACGACTTCGAAAGCCGGCGCCATCTCGAGGAAGCGCTCTTTCGTCGCCGTCCGCCCAATCATGACTTCGCCTCGCGAGTACAACTTCGAGGCAACTTCGACTTCTGCTTCGGCTCCCGGCAATGGCCTGGCGCCGCCGGCGGTCGGATTGCCCACCAGCAGCGCGGAGACAGGTGCGGTACGTGATTGCGCGCCCACGGCGGCCCGCGCGTCGACGAAGAAGGTCGCGCTTGGCGACACCAGCAAGGCATGGTCCTCAACCAGATAATGACGTGAGGAAGGATGGCGCAGCGTCGCGAACGGCAGTTGCTGCAACTGCCCGTCAGGTATGAGGACGACGACTGACGACGGCGAGAGTGCGTGCGCTGCCGGTTCGACCAGCAGCGAGTAAAGCCGGTCATTGGCTTCGCGATTGTCACGACGGCCGCGTATCGAGGCGCGATGCTGCTCGATCAGTCTGCTGAGGTCGCGTTCCGCGATAGGTCGCTCGGCGAGCGTCGCAGCGGATGTCGTGATTGTCCAAATCAAGACACGATCTATCAGCGTGGAGTAGTGCACGAGCACGACGGACGGCGGAAGCTGCGCTTGAATGTCGGCGAGTAGCCGCGTTTTCGATGCAGCCGATCCTTGGGTGGCCGCCAGCAGTGACCGGGCGCGCGATCGCTCGGCGTACTCGAACGCCTTCGTCCGATCCTTGCCTGCCAACTGCAGCGAGACCATGTCCGAGAACAGTCCCCATGAGTCATCGAAAAATGAGATCTTGAGGGCTTCGTCGCCAAGGCCCGCTTGTTGGAGCTCGAGTCTATCGATGCCTGATCGGAGGGCGCCCTCTGCTGTTGAACGCGAGGCTCGCGCCTCTGGTGTTCGTGCCAACATGAGGTAGAGGCCTGGTACACGGCCGGGTTCGGCCCGGTCGAAGAATGCGATGGCGTCCCGCAGGTTGGCGACAGCCGTATCGTTTCCAGGTAACTGGGCTCCCACAATGTCGAGCTCGGCGTCGATGTACGCGCGGAACGCTCCCTGGGGTGTTGCCGTCACTTGGCGGGCAGCCTGATTAAGATCGGCGCGGGCCCTCACCTCGTCACCGAGGCGGAGGTGGACTAGGGCGCGTTGCGCCAGCGCTTCGCTCAGCACGTCGGTGCTTGCCCGCGCGGCTTCCCGCACCGCTGCGTCCTGAAAGAGCAGAGCGGCCTCGTGCAGTTCCTGTCGCGAAGCAAACAACGCGGCGTTGTACAGAAACAGATAGCGGCGTCTCGGTTTTCGCACGCGCGCTAGGTCTTCCAATGAGCGGCCGATGTAGGCCCAGCTCTCGTTGGGCTCACCTAGCATGCGCAATGCGTCTGCGAGGTTCGAATAGAGGCTGACCGCGTACTCACGCTCCGCCGCCGTCTCGAACCGCGCCGCGCTCTCGCGAAACGACGCCAGGGCTTCGGTCAGCCGCCATTGGCGTGTATACACCAGTCCGCGGACCCACAGGACGCGGCCGAGAAGTGTGGTGTAGCCGCGCGTTTGCGCCCCGCCTTCGACGTGTGCCAGATTTCTTTGGGCGTCGTCGAAGCGGCGGTCATGCCAGTCAAGCAAGCCGAGTTGCGCTTCTGCCCATGCGCGATATGGCGCGTTGAGCCGCGTGAAGCCATTGAGCGCCTCGATGAAGGATGTCCGCGCACCTGCGAGGTCGTTGGTGTCGTATTGAGTGACGCCTTTCGCGTACGCCTGATGAACCTTCGCCAACCCGGGGCCGCGCGATCGCATCGCGGCAGCTTCATCGCGCGTCATCGGATCGCGTGTCACTTCATGAATCGCCGACGAGAGTAGCGATGCGGCCGCGAGAGCGGTCGGATTAACGAAGACCTCTTGCTCGAGAAATTCGATCGACGCTTCGGGAAACAGACGCACCGTCTCCGTCACGAACGCGGTGTCACCGGCCTTTAGCTTGGTAGAGAGTTCTTTCCGCCGCGATTCCCATCGCTCCCGCACGTCGTCGATCGGGCGGTCGTTGCGCGCTTCCTCGGTTGCGGCTTCTCGCCATGCAGGATCGGTCTCGCCGGCGGAGAACTCCGACCACGGCGCTGGCGTCCCGGTGTACGGCGCCAGGCCATCCCGCGCGAGCGCGCGGTTGAACAGCGCGTCGTTCGTGCGCGCAACCTTCAGCGACTTCTCGGCGGCCTCAAGGGCGCGCGCGAGGTACTCAATTCGTCTCGCCGGCGTGCGCTCGGCTTTCGCGAGATACGCCGCGCTCAGATCGCTCCACGGCGCGGCTGCAGTCATCTGCGATGCCGCGTCCTCGATCGCGGTGATCGCGCGATCGACATCACCCTGCACGAGGTAACCAACGCCGAGATCGGCGAGCGCCTCGGGTGTCGGGTTCTCGATTGCACGCTTTTCGAGCAGCGCGATCGCGATGCGCGTGTCGGGAGAGAGCTCTGGGGCGCGATCGCCAGCGGCGCGGGTCGGTCCTTGTCTCGACGGCGCGAAGCCGCCGCTGAGCCGTGCCTGGAAGGGAAGTGTGCCCCCGACCGCGCCTGCGAGGGCGTCCCGCCCAGAGGGCGCAGCGGGAGCCGGCCGGCACGCGCTCACCGCGCACGCGAGCGCGTTAAGCCCGACTATTACGAGTACAGTACGACCGGTGACTCGCATCGCAAACAGTCTCTACGGTTGATTCGACAGTATACGCAACCGCGAGCGGGCCTCGTCCGCCCATCCCGATCGATCGTCGATGGTCAGATACGTCTGCCAGGCGGCGCGCGCCTCATCGCTCAGCCCGGATGCGTCCAGTGCCAGCGCTCGATTGAAGAGGGCTTCCGGCATCAGCCGATCGATCTCGAGCGCGCGGTTGGCGGCCGCCAGCGCGCGCGAGGCGTCCGCCGGATTGTTGGTGAGGGTGCCCTGCGTGAGGTGTGCGGCTGCGAGGTCGCTGAGAATCCTCGCGTCGTTAGGATTCGCTTTGGACGCGATCTCGAGAATGCTAATCGCGCGGCTCGGCTCGCCGGCAATCAGCGCCGCGGTGGCCGCAACCGGCTCCGCCGCCTGCTGTTTTTCAATCTCCGCGATGGCAATGCGGACATCCGGCGACAGATTCGCGTCACTCGATCCGCGAACCGGACCGCGCACCGGTGCATACGCAAAGCCGCCGGTCAGCCGCGCATCGAAGGTGCGCGCGGTGCCGACCGCGGCGACGAGCTGATCGAGCGCCTGCTGATCGCCGTCGCCTCGCGGGCCCCACAGGTTGACGGCCAGCACGATCGTCGCGGCCGCGGCGAGGCCCGCGGTGATCCGCCACGTCAGGCGGCGCGGTCTGAACTTGACGACTGCGCCCAGGGGCTGCGCGCTGACCCGCGTCCGCGCCGCCTCCGAGAAGACGAAGTAGCACGTCTCGCACGAGGCGAGGTGATCCGCAACCACCTCGCGCTCGCGGTCCTTGAAGCGGCCATCGACAAACGCGCCAATCGTCTCGAGAGACGGGCACGTGCCGCCGTTCTGTTTCATCGGTTCCGAAGCCACGAGGCCCCCTTCTTCCGTTCTTCACGGCCAGTTGCGTTTCCCGGGGCCACGGGACCGTTTTCGGGCCCCTGCTCGGTCCACTCAATCGATGGCGCATCGAACAACGCGTCGACGTCGGCGCGCGAAATGCCCTCGGCCGCCATGGCGGCGCCGACGGCCTTCAGCAGACGCTCGAGCGTGCGATACAACGGACGCTGTTCGAGATGGAGCACGCGCGCGATGTCCGCGACGGCGGCGCGATCCTCGAACCGCATCTTCAAAATCAGGCGATCGATCGGCGGCAACGCTTGCCGCGCCTTGTCGAGCGCGGCCTGGACACGTCTGGCGAGGAAATCCCGTTCGGCTGAAACGAGGTTGTCGTCGGCCGATGGGCCGGGGCTGACCACTTCCGCCGCATCATCCTCAGAAACCAGACGGCGCCCTGGCGAGCGCGCCGCGAACGTATTGCAAAACGTGCGAATGGTGTCGTCGATCTCGATCCGGTGGTTGACCTTCACCATTTCGAGCGCCTGGTCGAGCGTCCAGCCGTCGCGCGTGACCAGCCGCTCGATCAGGATCGCCGTCGGACCAAGCCGGCGCGCGTCGGTCGACGGGCGCCAGCGGCCCCACAGGCGATTGCGGAAGTCGAGGAACAAGCGCTGCACGACGACGTTGATGTACGTCGCCAGCGCGCAGCGGCCCTCGAACTTGCGCAGCACGTCGTAGTTGTGCTCGATGAAGTGCAGCCGGACATCGGATCGAAAATCGTCGGCTTCGGCCGCGTTCAAACGATGCCGGCGGCACACCTGTGCCGTGACGTCATCGATGACGGGTAATGCCGCGAGAAAATCGGCCTCGTCGCTCACAACACCCGGCGCGGACGTTGCGGTCGTCTTGTAGGGGGCACCATGTGCTTGCCCCGCACGGACCCCGATATGTGGCATCAAGGTCTTGCGGGGCCGCTCAGGTCGCAGATTATCCGTCATTGCTAAGGCGCTCACAATCATCGGAAGCACCTGTTTAGACGGACACGCCATCATGGTTTTCCACCGCCGCCTGGCGCCGCAGGCGGCGCAGGGGCTTGAGGGCGGCCGCCAGCTCGCGCGCCGACTGATACCGTCCGGCCGGCTCAATGCACAGGCAGCGGTCCACGACCTCGCGAATCGGGCCTTGAACGAGCGATTCCATGCGCGTCCGGTGGTTCTCGAGGATGTTCGCGGCCAGCTCGTACGGCGTGGTCCCGGCAAACGGCCGGCGCCCGGCCACCATCTCGAACAGCAGCACGCCGAGCGCCCAGACGTCCGATTGCACGGTGGGATGCTGCCCACGAATGAGTTCAGGCGCCATGTATGGCACCGTCCCGGCGGCCCCGCTCGACGGCGACGGCCTGGTGGTGTCGGCCTCCTCCTCGCCCGACGAGCCGCCATCGCGGCGCACCGCCAGGCCGAAGTCGAGGATCGTCACGCGGCCGTCGGGGCCGACCATGATGTTGGAGCTCTTGAGGTCGCCGTGGATCACACCCCGGTCGTGAGCGTGCGCCACGGCGGCCACAATCTGGCGCGCGAAGTCGAGGGCGGTCGTCACCGACACCGAACGGCGGCTCCGTATCACTTTCGAAAGCGGCAAACCCTTGACGTGCTCCATGACCAGGAATGGCTCCTCACCGAGGTAGTCCACGCCGTGGATGGTGCAGATCGCGGGGTGATCGAGTGACGCGGCGAGTCGCGCTTCGCGCACCAGTTCCTGCGGACTTTGCCGCCGCGGGTCGACCAGCTTGATCGCCACCGTGCGGTGCAATTGCGTATCACGCGCCAGGTAGACGTGGCCCATGCCGCCGGATCCGAGGACCCCGTCGATGCGGTATCCGGCGATAATTTCGCCAATCTTCAGGGTGGTGATGCGTTCTTGCGTCATGTCCGTGCAATGGGTGAGACGGTCAGCCCGGGCCGTTTTCCCCGCGCGCGGACAACGGGAGACACGCAAAAACGCCCGGCCCCGGTTAGTATCCAAGCAGGAGCGTTTGCGTGCGATTTGTGTGCCTTCTTCTTGCTGTCCTGATTTCATCCCCCGCACCCGCTGTCGCGCAGACATCGGCGACCATGACCGGCCGCGGCCTCGATGCCAGCGGGGCGGCCGTCCCCGGCGTCACCATCTCGGCCCGTCACATCGAGCGCGCCATCGAGCGGGTTACGATCACCGGCGCTGACGGGCGGTTCGTGCTCGCCGCGTTGCCGGTCGGCGCCTACGACGTGCGCGCCGAGCTCGCGGGCTTCAAGCCCGTCCTGCGGCAAGGCGTCGTGCTCACGGTCGGCGAAGCGGTCGCGGTCGACTTCACGATCGAAGTCGGCGCCCTCGCGGAGACCGTCAGCGTCATCGCCGACGCGTCGCCGGTCAACACGCGTACGGGCGAGCTCAGTTACCTGGTGGACGAGCGCGCGATCGCGCAGCTGCCGCTCAACGGCCGCAACTACACCGAGCTTGCGTTCCTGCAGCCGGGGGTCACGGCGTATCCGCATCGCGACGGCGGCTCGGTCGTGGCGCACGGCCTCGGGATGAGCGTGAACGGACAGGATCCGCGCGCGAATGTCTACCTGCTCGACGGCACGCTGCTGAACGACATGACCAACGGCCCGGCGGGCAGCGCCGCCGGAACGGCGCTCGGCACCGAGACGGTCCAGGAATTCCGCGTCGAGACCAACGCTTACGGCGCCGAGTTCGGCCGCATGAGCGGCGGGCAAATCAACGTCATCACCAAGTCAGGCGGCAACTCGCTCACGGGCAGCGCCTACGAGTTCCATCGCAACGACGCGCTCGACGCGAAGAACTACTTCGACGTCGGCGGCAAGCCGCCATTCACGCGGAACCAGTTCGGCGTCACCGCCGGCGGACCGCTGCGGCGCGATCGCCTGTTCTTCTTCGGCGGATTCGAAGGGCTCCGAGAAAACCTCGGGCGCACCATCACGTCGGCGGTTCCGGATGCGAATGCGCGCCAGGGCCTGCTGCCGGATCCCGCCAATCCCGGTCAATTCCTGAACGTCGGCGTGAACACGGCGGTCGCGCCGTTCCTCAATCAATATCCGGCGCCGAATGGCGCGAGCCTCGGTGACGGCACCGCGCTCCACAGCTTCCAGTTCGATCAGCGCCTCGATCAGGATTTCTTCCAGGGGCGCATCGACGCGAACCTGTCGCCCACCACGCAGTTCTTCACGCGCTACACGCTGGACGATGCGGCACAGCGCCTGCCGCTGGATTACCCGCAGTTCCCGCGCGCCTTCATTTCCCGCAATCAATACGCGACCGCCGAATTGAAGCAGACCTACACGTCCAGCCTGCTCGGCACCTATCGTTTCGGCTACAGCCGGACGCGCGTTGGACAGGACGTGGAGGCGAACGTGCCGCTGGCGGCGTTCGTGCCGGGTCGGCCGTTCGTCGGCAACATCGATGTCGGCGGCCTGCAGCGCTTCGGCACGCAGAGCTCGGCCAACCTGCGCCTGAAGCAGCAGGTCAGCAGCCTGCAGGCGGACCTGGTGTGGAACCGCGGGCGGCATTTGCTCCGCGCCGGCGCGCTCGCCGAGCACTACAAGCAGGACATGACCAACCCGACGTTCAGCCTGGGCACCTACAGCTTCGCGAACCTGCGCGCGTTTCTCGAGAACCGCGCGACCTCGTTCATCGGCCTGACGCCCGCCGCGAATTTCGAGCGGTCGTGGCCGTTCTGGATTGCCGGCGGCTATCTGCAGGATGAATTCCAGGCGCACTCGAATGTGACGATCACCGCGGGGCTGCGCTACGAGTTCATGACCCTGCCGATCGATCAGGGCGGCCACGACTCGGGGATGCCCAATCTCACCGATCGCACCGCCACGACCGGGCAGTTGTATGAAGGAGCCGACTACAACAACTTCTCGCCGCGAGTCGGCCTGTCGTGGGACGTGACCGGCGACGGCCGCACCGCCGTGCGAGGCGGCTACGGCTTGTATTACGCCACCAACAGCTCGCAGAACCTGATCGTGACGGTGACCAACCCGCCCGATACACCGCGCGTGGTGTATCAAGCCCCGACGTTTCCCAATCCGCCATTTGAGCGTGCATCCGGATTATCGATCCGCCCGGTGCAGTGGGACGTCGTCACGCCGTCGATCCACGTATGGAACGTCAACGTGCAGCGCGAGGTCGGCGCACAGACCGCGGTGATGGCGGGCTACGCCGGGTCGCGCGGGCTCAATTTGCTTCGCAGCAACGATCTGAATACCGCCGCGCCGACGACCGGGGCCGACGGCCTCCCGTTCTTCGCGGCCGGCATTCCGCGCATCAATACCGCGTGGACGACGATCGAGGCGAAGACATCGGATGGCGACTCCTGGTACACCGCGTTCATTCTCGAAGTGCGCCGCCGCGTCTCGAAGGGCGTCTCGTTCCAGGCGTCGTACACCTGGTCCGACTCGGAAGACACGACGCAGGCGTCGACATTTTTCTCCGACGCGACCAACGGCACGACCTCCGCGTTCCCCGAGTTCATTCCGGATTACAACCGCGGGCCCTCTGACTTCAACGTCCGCCACAACGTCGTCGCGAACGCGACGTGGGATATGCCGTGGAGTTTGCGGCTCTCGGCGATCGCGACCTATCGCAGCGGCTATCCGCTGACGGTGTTCGTGCAGAACAACCGCTCGCGCTCGCAGTGGCAGCCGTCGCTCGGTCCGGGCATCGGCCGCGATCGCCCGAGCTACGCGCCGGGAATCGCTGCCGACAACGCCGTCACCGGCAACCCGAACCAGTGGTTCAATCCGCAGGCGTTCGTGCTGCAGCCGGTGGGGACCTTCGGCAATACCGGGCGCGGCGACTTGGAAGGCCCAGACATGCGCATGGTGGATCTGTCGCTGTCCAAGGATGTGCGGCTGAAGTCGAGCAGCGCCGCCGAATTCCGGCTCGAGGTGTTCAATCTTTTCAACCGGGCAAATTTCGGCGTGCCCAACCTCGTGGCTTTCGCGGGCGCCGCCGACGGCGAAGCGCCGCTCGGCAGCTTCGGCCGCATTCGCAACACCGTCACGTCCGCGCGCCAGGTGCAGCTGGGCGTGCGTGTGAGGTTCTGATCACGCGCTACACTACGCGGGACGAAGACTGCATCCTGCCCGCGGAGCGGGCAAAGGAGACAAAGATGTCGTGGATCGCTCTGGCTTTTGGCGCCGCACTCTCGTGGGGGATGTACGGCGCGTCGCTGCATCGCGGACAACTCGCGCTCGGCAGTCCGATGCGCGCGCTGCTGTGCGTCGGTGTGGCGTACTTCCTGATCGGCGTGCTGGTGCCCGCGGGCGTGCTGTCGGCGCAGGGCGAAATGCGCAATTTCAACCCGACCGGGACGATGATGGCGACCTTCGCCGGCGCGCTCGGCGCGATCGGCGCGGTCTTCATCATCTTCGCGTTCCGCAACGGCGGCTCGCCGATCTACGTGATGCCGATCGTGTTCGGGGTCGCGCCGCTCGTGAACGTGCTGACGACGATGATCATCCACCCGCCGAAATCATCGGTTAGCCCGCTGCTTTACCTCGGGTTTTTGATGACGGCGGCCGGGGCCGGAATGGTTTTGTACTTCAGGCCACAGAGCTAACGATCCACCGATTACTGATTAAACGATCGTCATGTCACGGTCGTAGAGTGAAGCAAATGCGCATACTCGCTGGATTGATTGTCCTGGTGGCCTTGTCCGGCACGACCGGCCTGGCCCAGCATTGGCCCCATTGGCGCGGTCCGTCACATGACGGCGTCAGCACCGAGAAGGGCTTGCCGGACACCTGGAGCGCGACCTGCGCCGACTCGTCCGCAGATTTCCCTGAAGCTGCCCCTGGTGGCGGGCCGTCCGCGGATGAGGCTCCCCAACGCGGCGGCGGTCAGCGCCCACCCGGCAGCAACTTCGAGGGCCGTCCGATGGCGCCCACCGTCTGCAACAAGATCGACACGAAGGGCATCACCTGGAGGTTGCCGCTGCCCGCCTACAGCGGCTCGACGCCGATCATCTGGGGCGACACCATCTTCCTCAACGTCGCGACCGGCACCAATACCGGCGACCTCGAGCTGTGGGCCGTCGATCGCAACAAGCAGTCGGTGACGTGGAAGCGGCCGCTTGCCGCCGGCAACATCATGCAGCGCAAGCAGAACATGTCGACGCCGTCGCCGGTGACCGACGGCAAATACGTGTGGGTGATGACCGGCGTCGGCATCCTCAAGGCGTTCGACTTCGGCGGCAAGGAGATCTGGACGCGCGACATCCAGGCCGACTACGGCCGGTTCGGCCTGAACTGGGGTTACGCCAGTACGCCGCTGCTGAAGGGTGATGCGCTGTACGTGCCGGTCCTGCACGGCATGAAGACGGACGATCCCTCTTATCTCCTGAAGATCGACAAGATGAGCGGTAAGACGATCTGGCGCGTCGAGCGTCCGAATCCCGCCGTGCACGAATCGCCCGATGCCTACATCACGCCGGCGTGGATCGAAGCGAACGGCCGCGCGGAATTGATCATCACCGGCGGCGACGTCGTCTCCGGCCACGATC
>JAYWEJ010000046.1:0-5815 GCA_043779345.1 Acidimicrobiia bacterium
CGCCGTTGGCTTGGTCATCCCGACGCCAGCGTGCGAGCCATTGCGGCAGCGAAATCCGAATCGGTTGATCCGCGGAGCGCGCGCGATTGATCAGCAGGAAGACACCGGCCGCGCCAAGGACGACGTTCGGCAGCCACATCGACAGCCACGCCGGGATCCAGAAGCCCTTGGTCAGCGCCTCCCCGGTGAACATGATCACGTAGTAGGCGAAGATCACCGCGATGCCGAGCACGAACGCCGCGAGCTTGCCGTCCTTGCGATTGCTGGCGCCGAGCGCGAGTCCGAGGATGGCGAAGACGAAGCAGGCCATCGGCACGGAGAACTTCTTGTGAATCTCCATGATCGGGCGGTGCGGCGAGATGCCCTGGACCTGCAGCTCGATGGCGCGGGCCTGCAGCTCCTCGACGCGCAATTCCCGCTCGCCGCGCGCCGGCCCGGTGCGCGGGAACACGCTCTCCGGATTGAGCGAGAGGATCGTCCGCTCGAACCTCAGCACTTCATAGGCCGACGGATCTTCGAGCTTGGTGCTGTGGCGCGTGCCTTCCTCGAGGACCATCTCGATGGTCCGCGCCTGCCGATCGACGATCATCCGTCCGCTCCTGGCGAGGAAAATCACCGGCGCTGACGGGTTCGAAGTGTCCGCCGCCAGCACGTTGCGCCACCCTTGTCCGTTGTTCGGGACCTCCTGCACGTACAAGACGATGTTCGGGAAGTCTTCGAAGAAGACCCGCGGCCGCACTTCGCCCTCGGCGCGGCTCATGGCGAGCTCGGTGCTGATCTCGCGGAACCGTTGATTGCTGTCGGGCATCGACTTGAGCATCACCCACGACGTGACGCCCCAGCAGATCACCGAGAACACCAGGATGGGGTGGAGAAGGCGATACGGGCTGATGCCGCACGCCATCATCACCACGAATTCACGATCGGCCGACAGCCGCCCGAGGCCGACCAGCAGGCCGATCAACAGGGCCATCGGAATCGTCAGGGCCAGCGCCTGCGGGAGCAGGGTCCCGGCGAGATTCAGGATCGTGCCGGCCGGCACGCCCTTCGCGATCATGTCCTCGGCCAGGTCGATGATGAAGGGGATAATCAGAATGAACGTGAATACCAGCAGCGCGAGCAGGAACGGCGGGATGATCTCCCGAATCACGTACCGGTCGATGATGCGCGGCATGTCTTCCTATTATCGGCTACTCGCCCCGCCGGAGGCGGGGCAAGTAACATGGTGAGGCTTGCCCTGCTCTGGCACATGCACCAGCCCTATTACGAGGACCTTGCCACCGGTGAGCACATCCTGCCGTGGGTCCGGCTCCATGCGATCAAGGACTACTGGGGCATGGTCGCGATGCTCGAGGAATTCCCGGGCATTCGTGTCACGTTCAACCTCGTCCCCTCGCTGGTCCGTCAGGTCCAGGCGTTCGCCGAGAACCGCGCCAAGGATCGCCACCTCGAAATCGGGTTGAGGCCGGCGGCGGAGCTGACCGCTGACGAAGCGCGATGGATGGTGGCGAACGGCTTTCATGCGCCGTATGCGCGAATGATCGGTCCGTACCCCCGCTACGCGCAGTTGCACGCGTATCGCCTGGGGCGGCGCGCCTTCGCCGAAGACGACCTCCGCGATCTCCAGGTGTGGCACAAGCTCGCCTGGATGGATCCCGATCTCCTGATCCGCGATCCCAGGCTCGCGGCACTGATTGCGAAGGATCGCGGCTTCACCGAAGCCGACAAGACGCTGTTGAGAGATGTCGAGCTCGACCTGCTGTCGCGCGTCGTCCCCGCCTATCGCGAGGCGAGCGCGCGCGGCCAGGTCGAATTGGCGACGTCGCCGTTCTATCACCCGATCCTGCCGCTGCTGTGTGATTCGGACGCGCACCAGCACGCGCAGCCGGGCGCGGCGAAACCGCGCCGGCGATTCCGGCGCCCGGACGATGCGCGGCTGCAGATCGAGCGGGCGATCGCCTTTCACGAGGCGGCGTTCGGGAGCCGGCCGTCAGGCATGTGGCCCTCGGAGGGATCGGTCTCCGATGAAGCCGTCGAGCTGATCGCGGCCGCGGGCTTCACCTGGATTGCGACCGACGAGGACATCCTGTCGCGTTCGCTGAAGATGCCGATGCGTCCGGACCTGCTGTACCGGCCGTATCGCATCGGTGAGCGCGGGCCGGTCGCGTTATTCCGCGATCACGCGATGTCCGACCGTATCGGGTTCCAGTACCAGTCGTGGGATGCGGACGCCGCCGCGGCCGACTTCGTCGAGCACGTGCGCGCCGCGGGGCGCCGATTCGCGGCGGCCGGCGGCGGGGAAGTCGCGACCGTGCCGGTGATTCTCGACGGCGAGAACGCCTGGGAGTATTACGACGGCGGCGGCCGGCCGTTCCTGCGCGCCCTCTACCGGGCATTGTCGGAGGCCGCCGACATCGAGACGGTCACGATGTCCGAGGCGGCCGCGGGCCCGGCTCATCCGCTGCCGTCGATCTTCCCCGGCTCCTGGATCAACGGCGACTTCTACATCTGGATCGGCCATCGCGACGACCATCGTGCCTGGGATCAACTGTCGGAGGCCCGCGCGGTCTTCGATCAACAGGCCGGTGGGCTGTCGCCAGAGGCCCGGGATCGGGCGCTCGAAGAACTGCTGATCGCCGAAGGCAGCGACTGGTTCTGGTGGTACGGCGACGACCATTCGTCGGACCACGACGCGGACTTCGACGACCTGTTCCGGCGGCACCTGCGCAATGCCTACGCGGCGCTCGGCGTAGCGGCCCCCGACGAACTGTTCGCGACCAACATCAGCACCGGCGCCGGCCCCGATCGGCTGGAACCGTCGGGACTCCTCGCCATCGCCCTGGACGGCAAGGACACCAGTTTCCTTGAGTGGGTAGGGGCGGCGGCCCCAGCCCTCTCGAAGCCCGGCGGCGCGATGCACGAGATCGCGGCCTCGCCGCTCATTTCGGAAATCCTCGTCGGCCGGTCAGCCGACGCGTTGTGTCTTCGGCTCAAGGGGTCGGGACTCATTAGCCGGCTGACCGACGGCTCGGCGAGCCTGGCGCTGGTCTTTGGTGGATCGGAGGTTCGCATCCTGCCGATCGCACGTTCGTGGCTGGGGGTCGGGACCCTTATCGAGGCGGCGATTCCGTTCGACCGGATCGCCGTCGACGCATCCGGAAATTTCCAGTTCGCGATTCAGATCCGCGATCGATTGGACGCCGTCCTGGAGACCGTTCCTCACGGCCGACATTGGACCGTCGCCGTGCCGCAACCGGGTTTGGTTTCGACCAACTGGCAAGCGTAGGGCATCCGCCCTCGAATTCCCCAACGGCTCCGCAAACCTTCCACAGGGCACTTTACTTCTGAATAGTCAATGGGTCTGATAATACATGTTATGTTAACTTAATGAACCAGGTCGTCAGGTCGTCAGGTTGTCGGGTTGTCAGGTCGTCAAACTTTGACCACCTGACCACCTGACTACCTGTTCGCCTTCTTGAGCTCCCGAATGATCTCTTCGAGCGCCGAAATCACTTCGTCCTTGCTGGCGTTGCGCTTGTTGAACTGCAGGCGCAGGTTGAAGGCTTTCGTGGTCGGCCTGAAGGCGAATACGAACGACTTGGGGCGTCCGGCTTTGGGCTTCTCGGCGTCCTTGCGGAGCTGCTCGCGGGTCGCGCCCTGGCTGGTGATCTTCTCGACCAGGGCGAGCATCTTCTGCGGGTCGCCCTGACGGACGATTTGCAGCAACAGCGATCGATTCGTGATGCCGGCCAGGCGGCAGATCTTCCGCACTTCGGGCGGAATCGTGTGCAGCGACAAGGCCTCGGTAATGGTCGTCCGCGACTTGCCCAGGCGCTTGGCGAGGTCCTCGTGCGTGTAGCCGAACTTCTGCGCGAGGCCGTGCATGGCTTCGGATTCTTCGAACGGCGTCAGGTCCTTGCGCTGGATGTTCTCGATCAGCGCCAGCTCCAGCATCTCGCCATCGTCGACGTCGCGGATGACGACCGGCAGCTCGTGGAGCCCGGCCTGGACGGCGGCGTGATACCGGCGCTCGCCGGCGATGATCTGGTATCGCGGGCCGCGCTGGCGCACGACCAACGGCTCGATGATGCCCTTTTCCGTGACGGACGAAATCAGTTCCGCCAGGTCGCCCATCGCCTGGCGCGGCTGGTCGGGATTCGGGTCCACCTGGTCGATCGGGACGAGGCGGCCGACCGGGGCCCCGGCCGAGGCGGCCAGGGTCTCGACGTAATGGGCGTCGTGGCGCATGCGCAGCGTGTCCGGCAATCCCCGCTTAGGCACGATCGATGACCTCCTCACACAGGCTGTAGTACTCGGCAGCGCCGCTGGAATCCGGCGCGAACGTGAAAATCGATTCGCGGTACGCCGGACTTTCCTCGAGGCGCACGCTCTTGCTGATGACGGTGCGGAAGACTTTGTCGCCGAACACCTTGCGGATCTGCTCCTGGATGTCGCGCGCCAGCGCGGTGCGCTTGTCGTGCATGGTGATGACGACGCCGAGGATCTGGAGCTCGGGGTTGGGCCGCTGCCGCACCTTTTCGATGGTCTCGAGCAGGTCGTCGGTGCCTTCGAGCGCGAAGTACGACGACTGGATCGGGATCAGCAAATGGGTCGACGCGACCAGCGCGTTGACGGTCAGGAGGCCGAGGGCCGGCGGGCAGTCGATGACAACGTTGTGATACTGGCCGTTCAGCGCGCTCAGTTCGTCCTTCAATCGGAACGGCGCGTCGAGCTCGCCCACCAACCGCGATTCGAGCTTGGCGAGCGCGATGCGCGCCGGGGCGATCGACAGGTTGGCCTGCTTGGAGGCGACGATGACGTCCTTGAGCGCAACGTCCTTGTCGACGAAGACGTCGTACATGCTCTTCGAGGCTTCGCGGATGTCGAGGTACGACATGCTGCTGTTGCCTTGCGGATCGAGATCAATAAGCAGCGTCGGCTTGCCACGCATGGCGAGGGCCGCGGCGAGATTGATGGCGGTGGTCGTCTTACCGACGCCGCCTTTTTGATTGGCGATCGAGATGATCATGTGCGCAGGACTGTGCAGGGTCCCCACGCATTATGCGGAGCGATGTCGGCCGAGTCAAACCTGGAAATAATGACTCTGCCTAAGTAGTGCATTTCAGGCGACTTACGGGAATTGTCGGCCAGCCGACAATCGGCCGACATTCCTACATCTTGTACTTGCCCATGTCGTCGGGGTCGAGCTGCTCGAGCCACTGCTGCAGCCGATCGCTGTCCTGCTTCTCGTTCGACAGGTCGACCGTCTTGGCGTGATCGATGACCTTCTCGTCGACGAGGATCGGGGCGCGGGTGCGGAGCGCGAGCGCGATCGCGTCGCTCGGCCGCGCGTCGATCGCGACCGGGCCGGCGGGCGTCTTGAGATGGATGAGCGCGTAGAAGGTGTTCTCCTTCAAGTCGCAGACGACGATCTTGTCGACGCTGGCTTGCAGGTCCTGGATGATGTTGCGCAACAGGTCGTGCGTCATTGGCCGCGGTGTCTGGATGTTCTCGATCTGCAGCGCGATGGCGTTGGCCTCGAAGACGCCGACCCAGATCGGCAGCACCTTCAGTCCCTCGCTGTCGCGAAGGATGATGATGGGCATGTTGGTGATCGGATCCACCATCAGCCCCTTAATATTCATTTCGATCATCAACTGGTCGCCCCGCCGTTCTTCGTCGTTGCGACGGGCTCCCCCCACACACTGTTGGGACCCGCGCGTTTGATCGTTACGTCGACGAGCTGCCCCAGCCACTCCGGCGGTCCTGGAAGATTGACCACCGTGTTGCCGCTGGTGCGGCCCGTCAGCTCCCA
>JAYWEJ010000047.1:0-5806 GCA_043779345.1 Acidimicrobiia bacterium
CAACATGGTGACCAGCCCGCATCACATGGGCGCGCTGATGGTGACGATGCGAACGCATCGCATGACGCAGCTGTTCGGGCGGCTCGCGCCGGGACGAACCATCGAAGAGGCGCGCGCGGAGCTTACCGCCATTCACTCCGGCCTCAAGACCGAGCACCCGGAGTCGTATCCGGAGCGGGCGGACATGCGCATCGGCGTCTCCGCGTTGCGCGATCAAATCGCGGCGCCGGCCCGGCCGATTCTGCTGGTGCTCCTCGCCGCCGCCGCCGTGGTCTTCGTGATCGCATGCTCGAACGTCGCCAACCTGATCCTGGCGCGATCGGTCCGGCGCGAAGGGGAGCTCGCGGTGCGCGCGGCATTGGGCGCCAGCCGCGGCGCCTTGCGGCGAACGCTGCTGGCGGAAAGCCTCGTGCTCTGCGGCGCCGGCGCCGTGCTCGGCGTACTGCTGGCGCGGCCGATGGTGGCGATCGTCGCCAGCTTTGCGGCGAAGTTCTCGGTGCGCGCGCTCGAAGTCACCGTCGACTCCAGCCTGCTGTGGGTCGGCGCTTCACTGGCGATGGCCGCCGCCGTGCTGCTCGCGTATGTTCCCCGGCTACCGTCGGCGCAATCGCCCACCGGCAACGGCCTCGCTGCCGGCAGCCTCCGCATCACGCCCGGCACCAACCGGCGCTTGAGGATCTTCGCGACGACGCAGGTGGCGTTTTCGTTCGTGCTGCTCGCGGGCGCGGCGACGCTGCTCGCGACGCTGGTTGCGCTTCGCGGCGTCGACACCGGATACGACATGAGGCAGGTGCTGGCGATCGATCTGCCGGGACCGGTGCCCGGAGCCGCGACGGAACGAGACCTGGCCTTCTACCAGCAGGTGACGCAGCAGATCGCGGCGCTGCCCGGCGTCGAGGGCGTCTCGATGGGCAGCTTTACGCCATGGCGCGATGCCGGCAAATTCGGCGGCCCGGCCGGGATCCCGTTCGGCGCCGACGGCTTCGCGCCGGAGAACGGCGAAGAGAACCCGCGCGCGCGCCTGCGGATCGTCGCGCCCGATTTCTTCCACGTGCTCGGCGTGCCGCTGCTCGATGGCCGCGACTTCACGTCCGAGGATCGCCGCGGCGCCGAGCCGGTGGTGATCGTCAGCCAGAGCCTCGCGCAACGGCTCTATCCCAACGGCGAGGCGCTCAATCACAAAGTCTGGTGGATCGATCCGTATTTCGGTCCCAAGCCCTTCCCGCGCCGCATTGTCGGCGTCGTCGCTGACGCGGACGACGAGCGGATCGCGAGCGGGCCGGTGATGACGGTCTATCACCCGACCCAGCAGATGGGCCTCGCCGGCCGGCTGTTCGTGCGCGCGGCGGGCGATCCGTACGCGCTGGTGCAGCCGGTCACGCGAATCGTCCGGGGCCTGTCGCCGAACCAGCCAGTTGAGCGCGCGGCCACGCTCGAAGATGTGCGCGCCGAAGTGCTCGCGCCCGAGCGCCTCAACGCGTTCGTGTTCTCCGGGTTCGCGGGCGTCGCGCTGCTGATCGCCGTCGTCGGCGTCGCCGGCGTGCTGGCGTTCGGGGTCAGCGCGCGGACGCGCGAGTTCGGCGTGCGGCTTGCGATTGGATCGACGCCGTACCTGTTGTTGATCAAGGTGCTCACTGAAGGCGCGAAGATCGTCAGCATCGGCATCATCGCGGGCGCGGCGTTCGGGTATCTGTTTGCCGGCGTGGCGTCGAGCTATATCCAGCAACTGCAGATGCCGGGCCTGGCGTCGCTGCTCGGGGCCGCCGCCGTGCTGATCGGCGCCGCCATCGCGGCGTCGCTGATGCCCGCGGCACGCGCGTCCCGCGTCGACGTACTGCAGGCGCTGCGATCGGAATAGCTCATGCCCATGAACATCCCTGCGACGGCGTAGCGATGGAAGGGGTCATCTCGCTGATTCGGCCGATACATATCCTCGCCGGGGGGCTGGCGATCGTGTTCGGCTTCATCGCGATGTTTGCCGCGAAGGGCGGCGCCGTTCATCGCCAGCTCGGGATGTACTTCGTTTACGTGATGATCGTGATGGCGCTGCTCGGCGCGTTCATGGCGTTGAAGCCTGAAGGCAGCCCGACCAACGTGGTGGCGGGGCTGGCGACGTTCTACTTCGTCACGACCGCGCTGATGACGGTCCGCCGCAATCACCAGCTGGGTCCGATCGACACGTTCGCGGCCATCGCGGCCTTCATCATCGCCATCATGGGGATTCGCGCCGGGATGAGCGGCCGCGGCGAATCACCATCGTTCGTGTTTGCCGGCATCATCTTCCTGGCCGCCATCGGCGACGTGCGCATGATCCGCGCCGGCGGCATTCGCGGTCCGAAGCGGATCACGCGGCACCTGTGGCGGATGTGCGTGGCCATGGTGGTCGCAGCGGGATCGTTCTTCCTCGGCCCGCCGGGCCGTGTTCCCGACATCATCAACATCCGGCCGCTGCTTCCTGTTCCCGTCATCCTGCCGTTGCTGGTGATGGCGTTCTGGATGTGGCGTTTGCGCGTGAACAAGTCGCTTCGTGGAATCGTCGTCGCCGCGCAACCCAGCGCGGCAGTGGAGTAATCACATGAAACCGCTTCGCCTGTGGCCCGGTATTGCCGTTGCCATCATCCAGGTGCTGTTGATCGTCATCGCGCCTATCGTCTCGGCGGACGGGGCGATGCTCGCGCTGCTTGGCGGCGCTATTTGCTCCCTGCTGCTCATCATCTGGTGGATGTTCCTGAGCCGGGCGCCGTGGCTCGAGCGCATTGCGGCGATGGTGCTGGTCGGTGCCGCCGTCTACGTAGCAAAGTTCACCACGGATCTCTCGGTCGCCGGCGCCGGCCAGGGCTTCCTCGTCTACGTCCTCGGTCTGCAACCGATGATGCTCGCCCTCGTGGCCTGGGCATATGCCACTCGCCACTCGGTGCCCTCGACACGTCGTCTCGCGCTCGTCGCGACGGTGCTGATCGCATTGGTGCCGATCAACATCTGGCGCACCTCGGGCATTGGCGCCGGCGGCGGCCTGAACGCCCACTGGCGGTGGACGCCCACTCCCGAAGAGCTGCTGGTCGCGCGCGGCGCCGAAGAGCTGAAGCCCTTGCCGCCGGCGCCCGCGCCGGTTGCGGAAACGCCGAAGGAGCCGGCCGGAGTTATTGCAGCGCCCGTGAAGCCTGCGGCCCCAGCAGCGACCGCACCGATCGCGGAGAAGACTGCGGTTCCCGCCGCTGTGGTCGTCGATGGGCCAGCCGAGTGGCCGGGATTCCGCGGTGCCAACCGCGACAGCGTCGTTCGCGGCGTTCGCATCAACACCGATTGGTCCGTCGCACCGCCGGTGCAGATGTGGCGCCGGCCGGTCGGACCGGGCTGGTCGTCGTTCTCAGTGCGTGGCGATCTGCTGTACACCCAGGAACAGCGCGGCAACGAAGAGATCGTCGCCGCCTACCGCGTCTCCACCGGCGAACCGGTCTGGCGTCACGCCGATCCGATCCGCTTCTACGAATCCAATGGCGGGGCGGGCCCGCGCGGCACGCCGACGATTGACAAGGATCGCGTCTACGCGATGGGCGCCACCGGAGTCCTCAATGCGCTCGATGCCAGGACCGGAAAAAAGATCTGGTCGCACGACACCACGAGCGATACCAAGCGCGCAGTTCCGTACTGGGGTATCTCGAGCTCGCCGCTGATCGTCGGCGATGCAGTTATCGTCAGCGTCGGCGGCACCTTGACGGGATACGAAGCCGCCACCGGCAATCTGCGTTGGGTCGGTCCGCTCCACGGCGGCAGCTACAGCTCGCCGCACCTCGCCACCATCGACGGTGTCACCCAGGTCGTGATCCTCAGCTCGCCCGGAGTGGTCAGCGTCAATCCCGCCGACGGCAAGTTGCTATGGGATTACAAGTGGGAAGGCGGCGCCATCATCCAGCCGGCTTTCACCGAGGAAGGGGACATCCTGATCAACGCGATGTCCGCGACCGGCGGCGTGGGCACGCGGCGCCTCTCGATCAAGCACGACGCCAATGGCTGGACGCCGGAAGAGCGCTGGACCAGCAATGGCCTGAAGCCGTACTTCAACGACTACGTGATCCACAAAGGTCACGCGTATGGGTTCGACAACAACATCCTCGCGTGCATCGATCTCGCCGACGGCAAGCGCAAATGGAAGGGCGGCCGCTACGGCAACGGCCAGATGCTCCTGCTCGCGGATCAGGATCTGATCCTCGTGACCTCGGAAGAAGGCGAGATCGCGCTGGTCAGCGCGACCACCGATCAGTTCAAGGAGCTGGCGCGGTTTCCGGTCCTCGACTCGAAGACCTGGAACCACCCGGTGGTCGTCGGCAACGTGCTGCTGGTCAGGAACGGTGTGGAAATGGCGGCGTTCCGCCTGGCCAGGGACGGCCCGCGCGCCAGCGACGAACGCTGACCTGCCCCGAGCGTAGTCGAGGGGTCAGGGCTGCATTACTTGGCCTTTCGCTTTACCGCCTTCGCTGTTGTTACCCTCTTCGCTTTTGCCTGAGGCTGGAAGTCGTAGGCCTCCTGCAACCAGTCGGTGATCGGGGCCTCGACTTCGTCGCGGTGGCGGATCTGAATGATGTGGGCGCGCTTGACCTTCGAGGACTCGACGACTTTCTTGACCTTCGCCGACTTCACCGCCCGGCCGAGAAAGATCACCACTTCCAGGAAGCTGCGCTTCGGCCGCACGAAAAAATAGCAGGCCTTGCGCGCGAACATGATCGAGCTGTGTGACGCGTAGATGCGCTGCTCGCCGATCTCGACCGCCGTCTCACGCAGCCGTTGGTAAGCGTCCCGAAGATCTTCGGAGAGATCCTTGGTGAGCGCCGCCTCCGTCGTGGTCCAGCAGTCGTGCGGCTCGTCTTTCCCGACCCACTGCTTGCAGTGGTAGCACTCGTGGGCCTTCATGGCCTCATTTTGAACTAGTATGGCGACGCCTTGCGAATTGCATTGGTCCTGGCGATCTGTCTCCTTGTCCTGAGTCCGCCTTCGCCCGCGGCGTCGGCGCGCCAGGCTCGAGATGCGCGAGTCGAATGGCGGCATTACGGCGGCGATCTCGGGAGTACAAAGTACTCGCCGCTCGATCAGATCAATGCCGCGAATCTGAAAGACCTCACCATTGCCTGGCGATGGCCATCGCCGGACAACGCCGTCGTCAAGGCCAATCCTCAAGCCAGGCCCGGTGGTTACGAAGACACGCCGCTGATGGTGAACGGCGTGCTCTACACCGTGACCTCACTGGGGACCTTCGCCGCGATCGATCCCGAGACGGGCACGACCATCTGGCAGTACGACCCGCAGACGTGGAAAGCGGGCAGGCCCGGCAATCTGGGCTACACGCATCGCGGCGTCGCCTATTGGACCGACGGCAAGATCGAGAGAATCATCAGCGGCACGCACGATGCCTATCTGATCTCGCTCGATGCGAAGACGGGTAAGCTCGATCCGGCGTTCGGCGTGAACGGGCGCGCCGATGCGATGGTTGACGTGCCGCGCGCCGAGCGCGTGCGCACCTACGCAATCAACTCGGCGCCGGTGATCGTCCGCAACGTGATCATTCACGGCGCAAACGTTCCGGACGGTCCCGCGAACAAGGAAGCGCCGCCGGGCGATGTGCACGGGTTCGACGTGCGCACCGGCAAGCTGCTCTGGACCTTCCACGCGATTCCCCGGCGCGGCGAGTTCGGCTTCGAGACCTGGGAGAACGAATCGTCCGCGTATTCCGGCGGCACCAACGTCTGGTCGCTGATGAGCGCCGACGAGGAGCTCGGCTACGTCTATCTCCCGTTCGGGACGCCGACCAACG
>JAYWEJ010000048.1:0-13825 GCA_043779345.1 Acidimicrobiia bacterium
ATGATTCTCCAGCGCGTCGCCGAGAGCTCGCCGATCTATTTCATGATCGCCTCGGTCTACTTCGAGAACCGCTTCGAGTTCTACGACCTGGTCGTGAAACGGGCTGTGCTGATCCTGCTGAGCGTGATCGTGCTCGGCGTGTTCCTCGCGGCGACGCTGCCGTGGCTGGAGCTGCTGCCGGGCGGCCTGGCGCGGCCGTGGCTGTTCGCGGTGGCGCTGGCGCCGGTCGCGATGATCATGCCGTGGCTGCTGTCGCGCATGGAGCGCTGGCTCGATCGCATGTGGCTGGGCCGCGAATACACCCCGGTGGACGCGGTCAAGCACGTGCTCGCCGCGATGCAGCCGGCGACCGACGAGGCGTCGCTCGTCGCCGCCACCGAAGCGAAGCTGGCCGAGATCTTCGGCGCCAAGATCGCGGTGCTGATCGGGCGCACGGATCCGCCGGGCGGTCCGGACATCGAGACCGAAGTCGAAATGCCCGCGCCGGTCTCGGGCGAGCCGGTCCGCATGGCGGTGCTGCGCGTGCCCGGCTCGCGGCCGATCCTGAGCGAAGACCTCGCGATGCTGCGCTCGCTGGCCGGCGTCTTCGGATTCATGCTCGAGAACATCCGCCTGCAGCGCCGCCGGCAGGAACAGGACCTGGTCGCCCAGGAGCTGCGCCTGCAGTCGAGCAAGTCGGAGCTAAAGGCGCTGCGCGCGCAGATCAATCCGCACTTCCTGTTCAACGCCCTGAACGCGATCGCGTCGCTAATCCATACCGACCCGGGCCGCGCCGACGAAGCCGTCGAGCAGCTCGCCGAGGTCTTCCGATACACGCTGCGCCGATCGGATTCCGAATGGGCGCCGCTCGACCAGGAGCTGACGTTCGCGCGCGCGTATCTCGACGTCGAGCAGGCGCGCTTCGGCCAGCGGCTGACCTGCACCATCGATTCGGACCACGCGTCGCCGGTGCCGCTGATTCCGTCGATGCTGCTGCAGACGCTGCTCGAGAACGCCGTCAAGCACGGCGTGTCGCAGGCGCGCGGGCCCGGCCGCATCGACGTGATCGTGCGGACCACAGCGGACCAGGTGACGCTGGAAGTGCGCAACACCGGACCAGGGATGGAATCGCGCGGGCTGCGCGCCAGGGATGGCGAAGGCTTCGGCCTGCATAGCGTGCGCGAGCGCCTGAAGGGCCACTTCGGCGAGCGCGCCACGTTCCGGTTGACGCGCGACGAGGCCGCCGGCGTCACCGTCGCGCGCATCGCGATGCCGCACGTCAAGGTCGCGGCATGATCCGCGCCGTGCTCGTGGACGACGAGCCGCCGGCGCGGGTGCGGATGCGCCAGCTGCTCGATGCCGTCGGTGACGTGTCGGTCGTCGGCGAAGCCGGCAACGCCGAGGAAGCGCGCGTCGTGATTCGCGAGACGCGGCCCGATCTGCTGTTCCTCGACGTCGAAATGCCGGAAGTGCGGGGCACCGCGCTGGCCGCGTCGCTCCCGGAGCCGCGGCCCTTCATCGTGTTTGCGACCGCGTTCGACAGCTACGGGCTCGACGCGATCGCCGTCGACGCGACCGACTACCTGCTGAAGCCGGTGTCGCGCGCGAAGCTCGCCACCACCCTCGATCGCGTGCGCGCCAGGATGGCCACGCGGACGGTCGCCCGCGACATCGTCGCCGCCACCGCAGTGCAAGCGCACATGTGGCCGGGATCGCTGCCTCGCATTCCCGGCTTCGATTGCGCCGCGGCATCGTTGCCGGCCCGCGGCGTCGGCGGCGACTTCTATGACGTCTTCAAGATCGCGGGTGAGGTGGGTGAAGCGGGTGAGGCGGGTGAGGCGGGCGATACGGGTGATACGGGTGATACGGGTGGGTGGGGAATCCTGTTGGGCGACGCGTCCGGCAAAGGCGTGGCCGCCGGCCTCGTCGCCTCAGCCGTCCAGGCGCGCGTGAATACGGCGGCGCGGCTCGCACATCTGGGCCCCGCGGCGTTGATGGCCGCCGTCGATCGCGATGTCTACGCGACCACCGATGGCGCCCGATACGCCACCGCGATCTACGGCGTGCTCGACGCCGCCTCGTCCACGCTGACGCTCGTCAACGCCGGACATCCGGCTGTCCTCATGATTCCGGGACGGCCGGTGGCAGCCACGGGGCCGGCCCTGGGTCTGATCGAGGCCGGGACGTTTGCCACCGAGACCGTCACACTCGCGCCCGGCACCCTCCTCGTTGCATACACTGACGGAGTGAGCGAAGCTCGCAACGAGACCGGCGACGAGTACGGCGAGGATCGCATCGCGGCGCTGCTCGATGGCTGCCGGGATCGCAGCGCTGCCGAAGTGTGCGCGAGCGTGCTCGACGCCATTCGCCGCTTTCGAGGTTCGCGCCAGGACCAGGACGACGTCACGGTGTTGGTTGTGAGAGCCCTGTAGTCTTGGGTCTTGGGTCTTGGGTCTTGGGTCTTGAGGCTGGCTGAATGATTCGGACACTGGTGATAGACGACGAGCAGCCGGCGCGCGAGCGGTTGAAGCAGCTGCTGAGCGCGCACCCGGACGTCGCGATCGTCGGCGAAGCGGATGACGGCGTCCAGGCCGCCGAAAAGATCGCGGAGCTCGGGCCCGACCTTGTGATGCTCGACATCCAGATGCCCGGCGCGAGCGGCCTCGACGTGGCGGCGTCGCTCGGCAAGCCGCGGCCCGCCGTGATCTTCTGCACGGCTTTCGATCAATACGCGGTCGATGCCTTCGAGCTGTCGGCGCTCGACTACCTCCTCAAGCCCGTCAATCGCGCCCGGCTCGCCAGCGCGCTCGATCGCGTCCGCGCCGCCACGGCGCCGACGACCCGGGATCGCGCGCTCGAGCAGCTGACGCAGGCGCCCGGCATGACGCCGACGCGGTTCCTCGCCAGGCGCGGCAACCGTTTCCGCGTCGTCCCGGCCGGCGAGGTGGTCGCATTCACGTTCGTCGACGGCGTCACGCACCTGCTGACCGCGACCGAACAGCTCTCGATGCAGCCCACGCTCGCCTCCCTGGCCCGTCGTCTCGATGCGGAAAATTTCTTCCAGGTGTCGCGGAACGCGATCATCCGGGTGGATGCGGTGAAGGAAGCGAAGCCGTTCAGCGACGGCACAGGTGAGATCGTGCTGGCCAACGGCCAGACGATGGTCGTGGCGCGCCGGCGCTGGCGAGAGCTGCTCAATCGGCTCGAGCAGTGACCGGCTCGACGGTATAATCCGGGCCGTCCTGGGTGGAAGAGCTGAAACAGCGCCTACCGCGCAACTGATCCGGGAGCATCCGATGACGAGACTTGCGATCCTTGCGTGCGCGATGGGAGCACTGACCTTGCATGTCGGCGCGCAGCCAGCCGCGCCGATCGGCGAGTGGCGCTACATCGGCGGCGACGTCCAGCACACGCGCTACTCCCCGCTCGACCAGATCACCGCCGACAACTTCGCTTCGCTCGAAGTGGCGTGGACGTGGCGCGGCGATAACTTCGGCGCCACCGCCGACCCGATATTCCGGTCGACGCCGCTCTACGTCAACGGCCTGCTCTACACGGTGGCGGGCGAGCGCCGTACCGTCGCGGCCATCGACCCGGAAACCGGCGAGACCATCTGGACCTATCGCGAGCCGCCCACCACGAGGTGGGCGCGCGGCATGCGCAACAACTACGGCAAAGGCGTCGCGTTCGCGGACGTCGCGGGCCGGCCGGTAATCTTCTACACCTCGCCGGCGTTCTTCCTGCACGCCATCGACGCGCGATCCGGCGAGCATCTCGAGAACTGGGGCACGCGCGTGCCGCTGCCCGGATTCCCACGCACCGGCGTCGTGGACATGCTGCCGGACCTGGTGAAGGACTGGGAGCCCTGGCTCATCTCCGAGTACAAGTACGACCCCGACCACGGCATCCCGCGCGACCTCGGCAACCTCTCCACCTCGTCCCCACCCATCGTCGTCAATGGCGTCGTCGTCGTCGGCAACGTGCACGAGCAGGGCTATTACCAGACGCGAGAGGAGAACATTCCCGGCGACATCCTCGCCTACGACGCGCGCACCGGAAAGCCGATGTGGAAGTTCCACGTGATTCCGCGGCCGGGCGAGTTCGGCCACGACACGTGGAAGAACGATGCGTGGAAGCGCACCGGCGACGTGTCGTCGTGGGCGCCGATGTCGGCCGATCCGGCGCGCGGCCTCGTCTACATTCCGACCAACCCGCCGACGATTGATTTCTTCGGCGGCTTCCGGCCCGGCGACAACCTGTTCGGCACCAGCCTGCTCGCGCTCGACGTGAAGACCGGCAAGCGCGTGTGGCACTTCCAGATGGTGCATCATGACATCTGGAACTTCGACAATCCGCAGGCGCCGGTGCTGCTCGACGTCCCGATCAACGGTCGGCTGACGCCGATCGTCGTCGAGACCACGAAGCAGGGCTTCGCGTACGTATTCAATCGCGCGACGGGACAGCCAATCTGGCCGATTGAAGAGCGGCCGGTGGCGCAATCGGATTTGCCGGGCGAGCTGCTGTCACCGACGCAACCGTTTCCGACGCGGCCGAAGCCGCTCGAGATCCAGGAGCTGACCGAAGACGCGCTCATCGACTTCACTCCGGAGCTGCGGCAGGAAGCGATCGAGATCAGGAAGCGATACAAGACGGGACCGCTGTTCAATCCGCCGATCCAGGTGGGCCACCCATCGGGACTGCGATCGTTTGTGAGCTGTCCGGCGGGTGCAAGCAACATCAACGGTCCGACGGTGGCGGATCCGGAGACGGGCGTGCTGTTCGTGACGACGCAGCGCCTGTGCCGGTCGGAGAACATGGTGCCGGGCGAGAAGATGGACGAGCCCAACGATCCGAAGACGACGGGGCGGACGATCGCGCGTTGGGTCGTCGCCAATCGCGGCGACTTACGCGGGCCGCAGGGACTGCCGATCTGGAAGCCGCCCTACAGCCGGATCATTGCGATCGACATGACGACGGGCGAGTTCCTGTGGGAGACGCCCAACGGCGACACGCCTGAATTCATCCGCAACCACCCGGCGCTGCGCGGGTTGAAAATCCCGGCGACCGGGCAGACCGTGCACGCGGTGATGATGCCCACGAAGACGCTGCTGCTCACGGCGCCAGGTGTCGATCCCGTGCTATACGCGCTCGACAAACGAACCGGCAAACGTTCGGGCACCGTGAAGCTGCCCGCACCGGGGCAATACGGGATGATGGGCTACCTGCATCGCGGACGACAATACGTCGTCGTCCAGATCGGCAGCCCAACCCATCCCGGATCGCTCGTGGCGCTTCGATTACCACGCCGTTAGGAGCCAACCAATGTCAAGACGGACCGCGATTACAGTTTTCATCCTCTCGCTCATCGCTGCCGGCAGCGCTGATGCGCGCCAAACGGACGTGTTCGACCGCGTGACGCACGGCTACGCCGTCTCGGAGGGCGGCGTGAAGATTCATTACGCGTCGCTCGGCCATGGCCCGCTCGTCGTGATGATTCATGGCTTCCCCGACTTCTGGTACTCGTGGCGCCACCAGATGGCGGCGTTATCGAAAAACTTCCAGGTGGTGGCGATCGATCAGCGCGGCTACAACCTGAGCGACAAGCCGAAGGGCGTCGAGAACTACGACATGCGGCTGCTCGTCGGCGACGTGGCGGCGGTCATCAGGCATCTCAAGGCCGAGCGCGCCACCGTCGTCGGCCACGACTGGGGCGGCGTCGTCGCCTGGCAGGTCGCACTCAACATGCCGCAGATGGTCGAGCGGCTGATCATCCTCAATCTCCCGCACCCGAACGGTCTGTTGCGCGAGTTGCGGTCGAACCCCGAGCAGATCAAGAACAGCGAGTACGCCCGGAACTTCCAGCAGAAGCCGCCGACCGATCCGACGGTGTTCTTCGGAATGCCGATGACGCCGCAGACGCTGTCCGGCTGGGTCACCGATCCGGCTGCGCGGAAGCGCTACGTCGAGGCGTTCGGACAATCCGACTTCGAGGCGATGCTCAATTACTACAAGCGCAACTACCCGCGCGCCTCGGGCGCCGATCTGCCGCCCTCGCCGGAGACGCCGAAGGCCAAGATGCCGGTGCTGATGTTTCATGGCCTCAACGATCAGGCGCTGCATGCCGACGGCCTGTCCGGCACGTGGAAGTGGCTGGAAAAAGATCTGACGCTCGTGACCGTGCCCGGCGCCGGTCACTTCGTCCAGCAGGACGCCGCCGATCTCGTGACCTCGACCATGCAGTGGTGGCTGGCGATGCGCGCGCCGAAGTAGCTCACTTCTTATCGACGCGGCGCTCGACGAACAGCGTGATCATAATCACGATCGCGACGCTGGCGAGGGCGAGCGCGGTCGAGCCGCGCGCGCCCGCGGGAGCGACGACAGCGGCCGCGGCCGCGCCTAGGATGCGTGGGATCGCCGAGCCGTGGCCGATCACCCCGCGGAACGTTGCGCCGCCGAGCAAGTAGAGCGCGCATCCGCTCGCCATCAGCCGCGCGCTGAAGTCGTCCATTGGCCCGAGCAGATCGCGCAGCGCCAACTTCGTCGCCGCGGCGACCGCCACCGCGCCGAAGATCATGATCAGATGCGCGAGGCCGAAGCCGAGCAGGCCATGAACGGCACGCCGCCGGATCGACGCTTTCTCGTGCGTGCGGGCGGCCTTGGCGTCTTCACCGGCGAAGTACGCCCACCACATCGCCGCTGCCGCCGCGAGCCCGGCGAGCGCGCCGAGGATCAGCGGCATGTCGGCGCGCGCTGACGATGCCGACGCCGCGAGGCCGACGCTGACCAGCGATTCGCCGAGGACAATCAGGATCATCAAGCCGTGACGCTCGGCAAAGTGCGTGGCGTTCAGCACGAATCCCTTGTTGGCCTGCGCCAGCAGCGGCGTCGCAATCTGCACGAGGATCGCCCCGCCCCAGAGCAGCCAATCGACCGGACCGGTCACGAACCCCGCGGCCAGCACCATGCCGGCACTCGTGATATTGAACGGCGCGAGACGGAGGACGGCGCCGATCGGGGTGCGGCCCGCGTCGAGCAGGAAACCAGTCAGGTGAATCACCGTGACGATCAGGTAACTGATACCGAAGACGATGCCGTCTTCATCGAAGGCCTGCGGCACCGCGAGCGCGCAGACAAAGAACGCGGCCATCCCGACGAGCAGCAACAGCCGCCGCGGCCAGTTGTCGGGGCCGGCCGCGTTGGTCAGCCACGCGTAGCCGTTGAACATCCACAGCAAGATGCTGAGCTCGAGCGCCGCGTGGGCGATGCCGAGGGCGTTGGGGTGATGAACGACCACCTCCGCGACCTGCGTGATCGTGAAGACGAACACCAGATCGAAGAACAGCTCCAGCGACGAGACGCGGTCGGGAATGGAATTGACGGAGGGCATCGCCAATGACTGCACTATATAATCACGCGCATGATTTCACGCAGAGACCTGCTCGCACAGTTGGCAATGGCCGGTGTCGCCGTGCGGTTTGCGCCGGCTGATCTGTTCGCTCAGGCGCCCAACGCCGCGCCGCGCTACGGTAAAGACAAGCTGATCGTCCGCTCGCTGCGGCCGCCCGACTTCGAGACGCCGGTGGCGCTGCTTGATTCGTTCATCACGCCGAATGATCTTTTTTATGTGCGCTCGCACATGCCGGTCCCGCAGGTTGACGCGGCGAGCTGGGCGCTGAAGATCGGGGGCGAGGTGAATTCACCGATCACGCTGACGCTCGACGAGATCAAGAAGCTCCCCGCTGTCACCGTAACGATGACGCTCGAGTGCGCGGGCAACGGCCGCGCGTTCTTCGAGCCGGCCCTCGCCGGCATCCAGTGGGAGAAGGGCGCGGTCGGCACCGCGCGCTTCACCGGCGCCCGCATGTCGGACGTGCTCAAGAAAGCCGGCGTTAGACCAACTGGCCTCAACGTCGAGATGCACGCCGCCGATCGTCCGCCCGGGACGATGCCGGCGTTCGTGCGCCAGGTGCCGATGGCCAAGGCCATGCACCCCGACACGATCCTCGCGTGGGACATGAACGGCCAGCCGATGCCGCTGCCGCATGGCGCGCCGCTGCGCGCGATCATTCCGGGATGGGAAGGCGCGTATTCGATCAAGTGGCTCAATGCGCTCACCGTGCTCGCGAAGGACTCCGACAGTTTCTGGGTCGCGACCGGCTACCGCTATCCGAACCGCCGCGTCGCGCCGGGCGCCGCGGTGGATGCGAAGGACATGTTGCCGCTCACCGGCCTGGTCGTGAAGTCGCTGATCACGACGCCGGCGACCGGCGCCTCTCTGCCCGCGGGCAAGGTCGCAGTCGGCGGCTTTGCGTGGGCCGGCGAGAACGACATCACTAAAGTCGATGTGTCGATTGACAACGGCGCGACCTGGCAGGCGGCTCGGCTCACCGGTGAGCAGGCGCGCTTCTCGTGGCGCCGCTTCGCGTTCGAATTCAACGCGACCAAGCCGCAGTCGTACCTGATCCTCTCGCGCGCCACCGACAACAAGGGCAACATGCAGCCGGCGGTGTCGCAGTGGAATCCGTCGGGCTATCTCTGGAATCAATACGACTCCATTCGCATCGAGGTGAAGGGTGCGTAGGGTCGCATTGATATTGCTGATGACGGGCGCGTCGATGTCGGCGCAACAGCTACCTGCGGGGACCGGAGCGGACGTGTTGAAGAGCCGCTGCCTGATCTGTCACGAGGCCGACCTCATCACGTCGCAAAAACTATCGCTGGCCGGGTGGACCAACTCGGTCAACAAGATGGTGCGGTGGGGATCGCAAATCACCGCCGAAGAGCGCGCCGTGCTGCAGCCATACCTTGCGCAGCATTTCGCGCCAAAGCCCGTGGCGTCGCACGTTTCCACCGAAGCGGGGGCGGCCACCTATAAGAGGGTGTGCCTGACCTGCCATGACGCCGATATCATTGAACAGCAGAGGCTCACCCCCACGGGCTGGACGCGATCGGTCGAAAAGATGATGCGCTGGGGCGCCGCCGTCAGCGACGCCGAGAAACAACCGCTCATCGATCACCTGGCATCGCGGTTCGGCCCCAGATAAGAACACTTGTTACTACTCGGCCTCGCGGCCATCGTCATCCTGTTCACGGTCCTGTGGGTGGTATCACTCCGCCTGGAGAACTCGAGCATTGCCGACGTGGCGTGGGGCCCCGGCATCCTCGCCATTGGTCTGACCTATTACTTCACCAGCGACGGCGTCCCACTGCGCGCGCACCTGACGCTGGCGTTGCTCGCCATCTGGGCGATCCGCCTCGCCATTCATCTCGGCATCCGCATCAGGTTGCTGGGGGAGGATTCTCGCTACGTGACGTGGCGTGACCAGTACGAGAGCCATTGGTGGTGGGTCAGCTACTTCAAGGTGTTCCTGCTCCAGTCGGTGATCGCGTGGATCGTGTCGCTGCCGATCTATTTCGCCATCGTCTCGCTGTCGCCCGCGTCGCTGACGATGCTCGATTACCTCGGCGTCCTGCTGTTCCTGTCGGGGCTGGTGTTCGAGAGCGTCGCCGACGAGCAATTGCGGCGCTTTCGCGCCGACCGCGCCAACCGCGGCAAGGTGCTCGACACCGGCCTGTGGCGCTACACGCGGCATCCGAATTATTTTGGCGAAGCGGTGTTGTGGTGGGGCTTCGGCGTAATCGGCGTCGCGACCGGCGGTCTGCCCGGCCTGCTCGGCCCGGCGATCCTCACCTACTTGCTGATCTATGTGTCAGGCGTGGCGTTGCTCGAATCGACGCTGATTGAGAAGCCTGGCTACATCCAATACATCGGCAGGACCCCGGCCTTTCTCCCGCTGCCGCCGCAGGTGCGGATGCAGCTGATGACGAAGCTGCGCGGGCTCCAGAAAAAGCCGCCGCCGTCGCCGAAGCGACGCTACTAAAGCCGGTTTGATATAGTGCCCGCGGTGTCCGAACTTGGGAGCGGGCGTCGCCCGCCGCGATGGCTCCTGCCACTGCTGCTCGTCCTCTTCTTCGCTTCCGGCGTGTGCGCGCTGGTCTACCAGGTCATGTGGCTGCGGATGCTGTCGCTGGTGTTCGGCGTCACCGTCTATGCCGCCAGCACGGTGCTCGCCGGCTTCATGGCCGGGCTCGGCGCGGGTAGCCTCGTCGCCGGCCGGCTCGCCTCACGAATCTCGCGTCCGCTGGTCGCGTTCGGCGTCGCTGAAGCGCTGGTCGGCGTCACCGCATTCGCGACGCCGTTCCTGCTCGAGGCCTTGACGGCGGTGTGGATCGCGGTGCATCCGGCGCTGCCGACCTCCCTCGCGGTATTGACGGTGATCCGCTTCACCGTCGCGTTCCTGCTGCTGATTGTGCCGACCTCGCTGATGGGGGCGACGCTGCCACTCGTGATCAAGTCGGCGGTGGCGCGCCAGGAGCGCGTCGGCGGACGCATCGGCCTCCTCTACGCGGTCAACACCACCGGCGCGATCGCCGGCGCGTTGATAGCGGGCTTCTACTTCATTTCGGAGCTCGGCGTCGCCCGATCGTTCCAGATCGCCGCGGCCGCCAATATCCTGGTCGGCATCGTTGCCGTGATCGCCGGCTACGCCATGTCGGCCGAGGATGCGCCGGCGCCCGTGGGAGTCGAAGGGCAACAGCAACTGGTGCTGTGGACGTTCTTCGTGTCGGGCCTGATGACGCTGGCGCTCGAGATCGTCTGGTTCCGGACGCTCGTGATCTTCCTGCGGCCGACCGCGTATGCCTTCACGATCATGCTGGCCTGCGTGCTGGCGGGGATTGCGCTCGGCAGCGCGATTGCGGCGCCGCTGCTGCGGATGCGCCGCCACTGGATTCCGATCCTCGCCGTCATCCAGTGCGTGATCGGCTTCGCGGCGGTGTTGTCGTTCAACCTGCTCGCGCGGGCGCAGCAGGCCATCGAAGCGGCGACGCCGTGGTTCGACCGGCTCGGCATCAACAGCTACCTGGCGCCGCTCGTCGTCTCGAGCCTGATCGCCATGCTGCCGACAACGATCATGCTGGGGCTCGCCTTTCCGATCGGGCTGACGGTATGGGCGGGCGACGACGCCTCCGAGGACACCAGCCGCAAGGCCGGCACGTTCTACTCGCTGAATGTCCTCGGCGCCATCCTCGGCTCGGTGCTCGCCGGATTCGTCCTGCTGCCGCAGCTCGGCACGCGCACCAGCCTGATTGCGATCGCGGCGCTGGCGACGTTGTCGAGCATCCTGCTGGCGATCTCCGAACGGAAGACCAATCCAGCAATGGCGATCGCGACCGGCGTCATTGCGCCGGTGCTCTTCCTGATCGGCGCCCGCGTCGCCGTCGATCCGTTCGACGTCGCCTTCGAGCGTTTTCACCGCTCCGAATCGCTGGTGTGGCGGGAGGAGGGCGCGCAGACGACGGTCGCGGTGCACGATCGGGCCGGCAATCCGCCGATGCGCGTGATGTATCTCGACGGCAACCACCAGGCCAACGATTCGCCGGGCGGCGCGTTCGTTCACCATCGCATCGGCGCGCTGCCGGTGATGCTGCATCCGAATCCCTCATCGGCGTTGGTGGTCGGCCTCGGTGGCGGCGCCACGCCGGGCGCAGTCGCCCGCCACAACCTCCAGGTGGACGTCGTCGAGCTCTCGAAAGCCGTCGTCGCCGGCTCCGATTACTTCAAGCACGTCAACTTCAACCTGCTCGAGCGTCCCAACGTGACGCTGCACGTCGATGACGGGCGCAACTTCCTGCTGATGAGCCGCAAGAAGTACGACGTGATCACCGCGGACATCATCCTGCCGCGGCATGCGGGGGCGGGCTCGCTGTATTCGCGTGAGTATTACGAGCTGGTCCGCAACGCGCTCAACGACGACGGTTTGGCGATGCAATGGAACGGTGGCGACTCCGAGACGGAATACAAGCTGTTGATGCGGACGTTCACGTCCGTCTTCCCATACACCACGCTGTGGGCCGAGGGCAGCCTGATGCTTGGCAGCAAGGTCCCCTTCACGATCAGCCAGAGCGCGTATGAGGCCCGCCGCGTCGGGTTCGATCAGTTCAAATGGGACCTGCCGACGCTGAAACGCATTTACTCGGCGGGGCCCGACGAGATCCGCGAGTTCCTCGGCGACGGGCCGATCCTCAGCGACGACAAGCCGGTGATCGAGTACTTCCTGTCGCTCCCGAAGAACGACCCGCCGGGCGGGTACAAGGGACGGCTGGGATCGTTCGAAGCCCTCCTGCGGCCATAAGCCACAGCGATTGGCCAGGGCCACAGATAGCGCAGATGTCACAGATGAATCACAGTCTTGATAGGGGCTCCCTATGCATCCGACGGGACTTATGCCAACGCGATGCAGTCGGTTGACGCGATGAAGGATTTCGTCGACGCATTGACTCGGAGCTTCGATGCGGCAGCGGACATGGACTGGTGATCGGGTGACGCAAGTCTGCGGCGTGATCTGCGTTGTCGAGGAACTAGCCCAGAGCACCTGTCTGCCTAATGGCGTGTGGTGCCCTACCGCGCTAAGGCCATTTCTGCGCGCCGTGCAATATTCGGACGACGAAGATGATGTCGCCGAGCACCTTGTAGACCACGATGTAAGGCAGCGGGGAGAGGACCAGCTCGCGCGTCCCTTCCTTCTTTCCCTGGCGCCCGCGATTCGGAAATGTCAGTAGATCGGAAGGAGCGTCGTAGACGGCGCGGACCAGGGCCTGAGCTCGGCTGGGCGTGTGCGTAAGAAGGTAACCAGCAATGTGCTCGAGATCATCAGCAGCTTCCTCGGTCCAGCGAAGCTGCATCAGGGCCGCGGATGTTTGCCCGCCAGGCGTTCGCGAAGGCGCGTGCCGACCTCTTCGTGGCTCAGGGTTTCGCCGCGCTCGATTTGCGTCAGCCCCTTCTCGACCTCGCGCACGAACCAGTCGTCGTAGTCGACAAGCCGCTCAATCGCTTCGCGCGCCACAGCCTCCGCGTCGGTTCCGCGGTCCCGGGCGATGCGGGTGAGCTTGGCCTGCAGTTCCGGCGACAGGATGATTTCCATATGGCGAGTGTATCGAAGCCCTTGGCAGAGTCAACCGCCCACAGGCGCCGCAGCGAGCGCCTGGGGCTAGTGAACAATCAGTGAACAATACGCTCCCGAACAACCTTCTACTACAATTCCCAGATATGCCCGTCGCGGTTCCCGAACTCGATAACGCTCGCGCCACGCTCGATGCGTGGGTGCGAGAGTTGATGCAGTGGCACTTTTCTCCCGAAACCGGCTGCCCGTTCTGGCTGCAGTGGGCCGAGAAAGCCGGATGGGACCCTCGCAAAGAGGTCACCAAGTACGAGGATCTCGACCGGTTCGGCGAGTTCCAGGATGAATGGCTGCGCGGCGGACCGGTGCGCCGCTGGGTGCCGCGCGCCTACAAGGATCGGCCGATCTACACCTTTGAAACCGGCGGCAGCACCGGCGTGCCGAAGTCGCGCATCAACATCGACGACTTCCGCATCGACTACGAGTGGTACAGCAAGACGCTGCCGGACGACAAGTTCCCGAAGGGCGCCGACTGGCTGATGGTCGGTCCGAGCGGACCGCGCCGGCTGCGGCTGGCGATCGAGCATCTCGCGCAGCATCGCGGCGGCATCTGCTTCATGGTCGATCTCGATCCGCGCTGGGTCATCAAGCTGATCAAGCAGCGTCAGATGGATCAGATGGAGGCCTACAAGCGCCACGTCATCGATCAGGCGCTCACGCTGCTGCGGGCGCACGACAACCTCCAATGTCTCTTCACCACCCCGAAGCTTCTCGAGGCGCTGTGCGAGAAGGTGTCCCTCAAGAAGATGGGGATTCGCGGGGTCTTCTGCGGCGGCACCGAGATGACGCCGCAGTTCCATCGCTTTGCGGTCGAGGAATTGATGGAA
>JAYWEJ010000049.1:0-13805 GCA_043779345.1 Acidimicrobiia bacterium
CGCTGACGATCACAGCTGGAATGACTGGCGCTGGCAACTGCGCCACTCGCTGCGTGGCCTCGAGGCGCTCGACCGCGTGCTGCATCTCTCGGACGACGAGCGAGCCGCGCTCCAGCGCAATCGCAACAGCCTGCCCAACGCCATCACGCCCTATTACGCGAGCCTGCTGGATCGGTCCGACGCCGGTGATCCGCTGCGCCGGACGATGGTGATGGCGTCGCAGGAGTTCGAGCGGACGCCCGAGGAAGCGATCGATCCGTTGCACGAGGATTCCGACAGTCCCGTTCCCGGCCTCGTGCACCGCTATCCCGATCGCGTGCTGTTCCTCGCCACGGGAACCTGCCCGGTCTACTGCCGCTACTGCACCCGCGCGCGGATGGTCGGGTCGCACGACGGCACCTACGAATTCAGCACCGGCCAATGGCAGCGCGCCATCGACTACATCGCCCGAACGCCGGTGATCCGCGACGTGCTGCTGTCGGGCGGCGATCCGCTGGTCCTGTCCGACGATCGACTCGAGTGGCTGCTGTCGCGCCTCCGCAAGATTCCCCACGTCGAGTTCCTTCGCATCGGCTCGAAAGTGCCAGTGGTACTGCCGCAGCGCGTGACCCCGGCACTGACGAAGATGCTGAAGAAGTACCACCCGTTGTGGATGAGCCTGCACTTCATTCATCCCTCGGAGCTGACCAAGGAAGTCGAGCAGTCGTGCGCCCGTCTGGCCGACGCCGGTATTCCGCTCGGGTCACAGACACCGCTCCTGGCCGGCGTCAACGACAACGTCGACGTGTGCCGCCGGTTGTTTCACGGCCTGCTTCGCTTCCGCGTCAAGCCCTACTACCTCTACCAGGCCGATCTCGTCGTCGGCACCTCGCATTTCCGCGCCGCCGTGGGCAAGGGTCTTGAAATCATCAGCGCGCTGCGCGGGCACACCACGGGATACGCCGTGCCGACCTTCGCGATCGACGTGCCCGGCGGCGGCGGCAAGATCGCGCTACTTCCCGATTCCCACCTTCCGCGCGAGAACGGGCACGTGCTCCTGCGCAACTACGAGGGCCGCGTCTTTCGGTTCCCCGATCCCGGGCGGTAGGCCGCCGGTGCGCATCGGGTTCACCTACGACCTCCGCGACGACTACCTGCGCGAGGGATACACCGCAGAAGAGACCGCCGAGTTCGATGAGGTCGAGACCATTGCGGCGATCGAGACCGCGCTGGTGTCGTTGGGACACACGGTCGACCGCATCGGTGGCGTGAAGAATCTCGCGGCGCGCCTGACCGGCGGCGATCGATGGGAGCTGGTGTTCAACTACGCTGAAGGGATGTTCGGCCTGGCGCGGGAAGCGCAAGTGCCGTCTCTGCTTGATGCCTTCCAGATTCCCTACACGTTTTCTGACGGCCTGGTGTTCGCGCTGACGCTGCACAAGGGCATGACGAAGCACGTCGTCCGCAGCCTCGGCATTCGAACACCGGACTTCGCGGTGGTGTCCAGCCTCTCGGACGTGGCGGCGATCCGCCTGCCGTATCCGCTCTTCGTCAAGCCGGTCGCCGGCGGATCCAGCGTTGGTGTGTCCGCCGCATCGCACGTCACGGATGCGGCGTCGCTCGCCGCCACCTGTCGCGCCCTGCTCGACCGGTATCGGCAACCCGCCCTGGTCGAGACCTTTCTCCCCGGCCGCGAATTCACCGTTGGCATCGCCGGCACCGGCGCTCGCGCCCGCGTCATCGGCGTACTCGAGGTCACGCTGACCGGCGATGCCGAGGCCCACGGGTATTCGTACGCAAACAAGAAACAGGTGAACGCGCGATATCAGCTCGTCAGCGAGGGGCCGGCGGCGGAGGCGGCGGATCTGGCGCTGCAAGCCTGGAACGGGCTGGGGTGCCGCGACCTCGGACGCGTCGACTGCCGCTGCGATCGTGACGGCCGCCCGCATTTTCTCGAAGTCAATCCGCTCGCCGGCTTGCATCCGGTCCTTGGCGATCTCGTGATTCTCGCGAAGCTGGCCGGTGTGTCGTACACCCAGCTGATCGAATCGATCGTCGCATCGGCCTGCGAACGCATCTCGCGCTAGCGGCTCACTCCACCGACGCCGACTGATGTTGCGCCCGCCACAGGTCGGCGTAGACACCTCCCAGCGCGAGCAACGCTGCGTGGGTGCCGTCCTCCAACAGCCGCCCGGCGCTCATCACCAAAATGCGATCGGTGGCGGCAGGCGCCAGGCGGTGCGTGACGGCGATCACCGTGCGCCCTTTCGCGACCTGCCGGAGCGTGCGGTTGATCGCGGCTTCGGCCTGCGCGTCGAGTGCGGACGCCGGCTCGTCGAGGATCAGAATGGCCGGCTCGCGGACCAGCGCGCGCGCGATCGCGACGCGCTGGCGCTCGCCGCCCGAGAGGCTCGCGCCGCCGCCGCCAAGGCGCGTGTCGTAGCCGCCCGGCAGCGCCGCAATCACGTCGTGGATGCCCGCGTCGCGCGCCGCCGCCTCGATCGCGGCGTCGCTCGCTTCAGGGTTGCCGAACCTGATGTTCTCCCGAACGGTGGTGTCGAACAGAAAGCTGTCCTGGAACACGACGCCCATTCGCGTGCGCAGCGACACCTGCGTCACGTCACGCAGATCGTGGCCGTCGATGGTCACCGCGCCGGCGATCGGGTCGTCCATGCGGAGGAGCAACGCCAGTAGCGTGCTCTTGCCTGAACCACTGGGGCCGACGATGAGGATCGATTCTCCGCGGCGGATCGTCAGCTGAACGCCCTCGAGCACCGGCACCCCGTTGTATCCGTAGTGCACGTTGTCGAACCGGATGGCATCCGAGAATGGCGGCAAGGTCCGCGCCCCTGCCCGGTCGGCGACACCCTCGCGCGCGGCGAGGACTTCCTGGATGCGAGTCATCCCGCCGGACGCGCGCTGCATCGGCGTCACGACCTTCGACAGCGCGTTCAGGTTGGCGACGACGAACCACAGCAAATCGAACACGGCCACCAGCCCGCCCACCGACAGGCTGCCACGCACGGCCAGGACGGCTCCGCCGCAGATCGACAGGATCAGCAGGATCGAACCGCTGCCGCTGATCGACGTGCCCTGGAGTCCGCTCAAGAGGCTGGCGCGAACGGTACTGCGATGCAACGTCGACAGCTTGCGGCCGAACCCCGCGATCAGGATGCCCTGCAGATCGAACGTCTTGATCACCGCGTGGGCGGCGATGCTCTCCTCCAGCGCACCCATCACGACGGCGGCATCGCGCTGCCGGACGTAGCTGGCCTGGCTGGCGCGCGCACCGAGCCATCGCGGGCCGACAATCACGAAGGGCAGCAGCGTGCAGAGCACCAGCCCCAGCCGCCATTCGACCCACAGCATCAGCGCGACGCCGACAGAAATGCTGATCAGGCACGACAGTGCGAATGGCAATTCCGTGACGATGCTGCGTTCGACGGCGTCCAGGTCTGAGCTGAAGCGCGACAGCAGATCACCGCGCGATCGGCCGCGATGGTAGGCGACCGACAGGGCCTGCAGGCGCCAGAATGCGGCCATGCGCAGGTCGTTGCTGACGGAGGCGCCGACGCGTGACGCCATGTACTCGAACAGGAAATTGCCGGCGATGTAGATTGGAATCAGGCCGATCAGGCCGAGCACCGCCACCCAGACTCGCGCGTTGTCATGCGCGACGATGGCGTTGATGAGCACCATCAACAGCATGGGCTGCGCCGTCTCGAGCGCCACTTGCGGAATGCTCGCCATGACGACGACGGACATCTCCTTCCAATACGGCCGCACCTGGCGGAGGGCGGCAGCGAGGAAATGCCTCAGGCCGGAGAGCGACGCGTGGGTGGGTTCGTCCCGTCTCTGTTGCCCGAGGTCGTCACCGAGTGGTGCGCCGGGGCCGTCAGGCGTCGTCACGGTTGGTGAGGTGATCTCCGGCCAGTCGTCTCTCGGAGCCAGTTGGCGCGGCCGTCCGGCTGCTCGAACGTCGCGAAGGTGTTGCCGTCGCTCCGGATCGGCCACCGGCGCCCCCGCTCCAGCACCAGGGTGTCGATGCCGGCCTGGCCGAGCCGCAGCGCGGCGACGGCGCCGCCGAAGCCGCTGCCGATCACGATCGCGGGCACGAAGTCAGAAGGCACGGTGGGTCGCCGGACATCTTACTCCGAGTGTGCTGCTACCCGGTCCGATCACGCGGCTGCCAGGTATCGAGGACCGATGCGGCGATGGTGCTGTCGAGATCGCTCCAGCTCGCGATCGGCACCGAGATGTGCACGAGCGCCGCGGTCGACAGCCCGTGGTGCTCGCCGGTGAGCTGCGCAACCAGATCCTCCAGCCCCGGGTTGTGGCCGACGATCATCACGCTGCCGGCGGTGTCCGGCGCCCTATTCAGTACCGCGATCGCGTCATCCGTCGTCGCGAGATACAGCGAGGGCTCGACGACCAGCTCTCCCTGGTAGCCGGCCGCCGTCGCCACCATTTGCGCCGTCGTTCGCGCACGGATGGCGTCCGAGGTGATGATCAGATCTGGAACGAGAGATTGAGCGCGAAGGAACTCGCCGACGCGGGGCGCATCGCGCAGTCCGCGGTCGTTCAGCGGGCGCTGCCAATCGTCGAGCCCGGCTTCAGCCCAGCTCGATTTCGCGTGCCGGAGAACCAGCAGCTGTCTCACCCGATGATGTTAAGCCGCAGCCGTCTTATTGCGGAACCTTGATGCGGACGCGGAGTCCCTGCGCCGGCGCGACCCGGCGGGCATCGGTGATCCAGGTGCGCGACTCCGGCTCTTCCACCGGCTCAGTCGTGGCGTCGTCGGTACTCCCGAACAGCTCGAGCAGGGACTGGCGATTTGATACCGCCCACCTCGCCGGACTTTCGCCGAATATGGCCGTGGCCAGCGAGAAGTAGGTCAGCGCGATGATGGCGGTGGTCACGGCCAGGTCCATGCCGGTGACCCAGGTGAGCGCGGCCGCCACGACCATAACGGCCCCGGCGTCAATCACGACGGCAAGCAGCCGCGACAGCACCGACGATCGCGGTCCATGCCACGATGCGTCGAACGTCAAGCGCACCTCCCCTGCTTGATTTGCCTCATCGGCGGCTTCCGGCACCCTGGCAACTTCGGCGCCCTCGTCGTCCGGGAACAACCGGACGAACTCATTACAGGCCTCGCCCACCGGCAGGCCGATAGTCCCGGCGTAATCGCGAAAAAAAGAACGCCGGAAGAGGCCCTTGGGCCAGCGGCGCAGGTCGTTACGCTCGAGCGCCTCGAACAACGACGCTGGAATCTTCGTCGTCTCGGCGATCCTGGCGAGCGAGAGGCCTCTGCGCTCGCGCGCGGCTTTTAACCCGAGACAAAATTCCTGGCGCGATTGGGCGGATAGGTCTTCGTTATTCAACGGCATCCTGATCAGATCCCTGGGGCGGACGCTACGCGCAGAGCAAGTCTGCTGCCAACGCGCTCGCGACCCATGGCTGGCCATGCCACGGGCCGCGTCGAGTAATCGATGCCGATCGATGTAGGAATTTCTACACGGTCATGTTGGCTTCCGATGCGCAGCGCCCTTCACCGCAGCGACGCCATCACCTGCTCAATGAGGGCGATCAGCGTGCCGACTGGCGCGCCTGCGGCTTGCGCAGCCCGGAGTGATGTCAGCGCGTGACCGAGCTTGACGAGGGCGGCTTGAGGATTCGGCAGCCTGAGTTTGTCCAGGGCGCCGCTCGCGCCATTCCACTGCAGCGCTTTGCGAGCGTCGAGCAGCAGTTTCTTCAGGCTCGGGTTGGTCGTGCTCGCGATGAGCTGGTCGAGCGTCTCGATCATCTGGATCAGCGCCTGTTCGGCCGTCAGCACCGGTACGATCACCGACTGCGCCGTCGCGCCGCCGTCATCGTCGGTGACACCAAGCGTGAGGTTGAAGTTGCCGGCGCCGGCATACGTCCTGGTGTGGCTCAACTGGCCAACCGCGCCGCCGAACGCATCCGAGAAGGTCGTGAACGCTGCGCTGGGGCTCGTCACGCTGTCACCCCAATTGATGACCGCCGTCTGATGGTCGGGCTTGCCGGGATCCGAGAACGATCCACGCACGGTGACGGGCAGCCCCACGAGAAAGAACGGGACCGTCGTGCCCAGCTGCTGGTTCAGGCTGTTGAAAATGGCGAACTGCGTGATCGCCGGAGCGACATTGATGACGCGAACCGGCGCATTGGCGTAACCGGCCAGACCATCGACGGGATGCACGGCCTTGACGGGGACCTGCACGAGGCTCGGGCCGTCAAGCTCGGTTGCGGGGAACGTCGCGATGACTCCCGCTACGGAGAAGCTGCCGTTGAGATTCACGTCCCAGTACACGTCCGGGGTGTGAGAGTAATAGTCTCCGACAGCGTCCATGAACTCAACGGACATGATCTCGTCTTCCATCGAGCCCAGGTCACCGTCCTGATCAGGTTCGCCGAGGCCGTCAAATATGCGCTTGTCGCCAGGGTAGTCGCCGTCGTCGAAGTCAAACTCGTTGCCCTGGATGTGCGTGCCCCAGGGCGCGAACCATCGCGCCGAGCTTGCTTCGTTATTGAATCCGAAGTGAGCGTCTAGGTACGATCCCTCGAGGTCCCCGAAATCGTCGTAATCGTCCTTGGGCCAGTCGAGGAAATCGACGACCAGGTATCGTCCCGAGTAGTCGTCATCCGAATACAACTGGATCCACGCCTTGGTCGCGGGCTGCTGGCCCAGACCCGCGAGCGTCGTCGAGTCGCCCTCTTGAACGGTGAATTCGCCGCCGGGGGGCGGGAAGACCTTGACGCCTGGGAGATACGTCGGGCTTCCCGGACGAACCATGTTGTGATGTCTCCACTCGCCGACGGTGGCGATGGCGGACGGACCACCGTTCTCGTGTGCGGTGGCGTAGAAGATGATCTCGCCGGTCGGGCTGATGTGGAAGCCGGACGCCGCGGCGAAATTCGACTCGCCTGCGGTCAGTAAGGTCGACTGGAGGCTCGGATGCGAGTCCTTGGTCTTGCTCGAAACCAGCTTCAGCTTGATCTCATCACCAACGAAATCGACTCGATAGAGGTCGAGAATGTCATCACCGATTCTCAGGCCTGCCACGAGATCGATGCCGCCGCGGGCGCCGGCGAGGTAGAGCGTGCCGTCCAGGTCACCCTGGCGTATGAAGTTGAACATCTGATGTTCCCGGCCCTTGGACACGGGCCAGTTCTGTCCGGCGTACAACTCGTCCGGCGTGCGATTCGGCACGCAGGACGTTTGGCTCCCGACCTGCGTCACGGTGCACTCGCCGTCGGCCTGCCACACATCGAGCAGCCGCCAGGTGAGTGGTTGCGCCGTCAGATCCGTCGCACCGGTGGGGTCAATTTCCGTCGTGCCTTCCGTCGTGCCGGGTTTCAGCGTTGTCGAATTGGACTCGAAGAACCACATCTTCTCGTTGTAGGTGTTGAACGGGAAATTCGAGCGGCTGGCGCCGGTGATCATCAAGAGGAAACGGCCGCTCGATAAAGGGGTGATCGACACGACACCGCCGTTGAGATCGCCGCTTCCCTCAAAATCCATTTGCGCGGGCACGAACTCGTTGACGAGCACGAGGTTCTCCGGATCGGCGGCGTCCAGGAACAGCACGCGCATTTGAGGTAATGACGAACTGCGACTATTACTGTCGGTGAGCGGTGTGTCGACGCCGACGACAAGAATATTTCCCAGCACCTGCATGCTTTCGGGATGTCCCATTCGCGGCCAGCCGCCGGCGCCGTTGAAATTACGATGGGCGATTGCGACGTCCTGAAGGCAGTCCGGATACGCCGACCCGGTGCAATCAGGATCCGAGAACGTGTCGACCGTCTCACTGCCCTTTTTGAGCCGGTTGCTGCGCAGCCGTTCACCGGTCTTTTCGCGCGAACCCATCCGGACGATCGTCAGGCTGCCGGGCTCGTCGTCGGTGAGCACGCACGGCAGGACATAGAGGCCGCTGCGGGTCAGGACGAAATACGGCGTGCCGTCCGCGCCCTGCAGGCGGGCGATGCCCTCGTAGTGCTTGCAGGTCGTCGGATCCGGCGAGTTGCCGATATCGAATCCGAGCGCATCAGGGCGGTAGGACAGCGCGTTGAACTGCGCTTCCACGTCCGGCACGAAAGGCGCCTGTTGCGCATGGACGGGCTGGACACACAAGACGAACCCCAATCCTGCTGTTGCCAGCGGGAGGGAAAAATATCGATGGCCGATGGTCATTACGGGGACTGCTCCTTCAGCAGGGAGGGGGAGGAGCCCGGATTCTGGCCCAGGCGCCGCCACAAGGCCAGCGAAATGTGGCGGCGCCAGGCGAGAAACTAGCCTGAATAGACTATAAACAACATTGTCTATATACTGCGGGCCATGCCGGACAAGCTCAGAAGCGTCGACCGCTTGCTGCCGCTCAAGCCGAAAGTGCTCCACGTCCTGCTGGCGGTGGCGGATGGACCGCGCCACGGCTACAGCATCATGCAAGAAGTCGCGGAGCGCACCGACGGCCAGGTGCGGCTCTGGCCCGCGGCGTTGTACGGATTGCTGCGCGAGCTCGAGAAAACCGACTTCATCGCCGAGTCCGACACCCGGCCGGCCGCCGCGGAAGACGACGAACGGCGGCGATACTATGCCCTCACGCCACACGGTAAGCGTGTGTTGGATGCTGAAGTGCGCCGCCTCGAAGCGATCGTCAGTCACGCGCGCGCCAGCCGCGCGTTGCGAAAGGCGGCCCGCGCATGACGGCCGATCGACGCGCCATCCGCGACGATCGCGAGCGGCTCCTCAAGGAGGCTCACACGCGTGGGCGCGTCCCGTTCGTGACCACCTGGCTCGCGCTGCTCTGGGATCTCGTCGTCGTCGGCGCCACGCACGATCTCGCGCAGGCGCTCAGGGCGCTGGTGCGATCACCGGGCGTCACGATTGGCATTTCACTCCTTCTCGGCGTTGGCGTCGCGGCCACCACCACGCTGTTCGCGTTTGTGGATGCGGTGCTGCTGCGGCCGCTGCCCTACGATCGACCCGATCGGCTCGTCATGATGTTCGAGTCGAACGTCGGCCAGGATCGCTTGCGCGAGGGCGGTTCCCCTGGCAACATCGTCGACTGGGTCAATCGCAACGATGCGTTCGATGCGATCACCGCGATGCTGACGGTCTCCGCCACCCTCCGGGCCGGTGACGGCGGCACGCCGATCGCCGGGGTGCACGTGACGCGCGGTTTCTTCGACGTCTATCGCCGCCAACCCAGGCTTGGGCGCACGTTCGATGCGAGCGAATACGAAGGCGCGACGTCGATCACGTCGCGGACGCCATCCAGCGCCGAACCGGTGATCGTGCTGAGCCATCACCTCTGGCAAACCCTCGGCGCCGATCCGAAGCTCGTCGGCCGGACCGTCAACGTGGAAGGCCGCGACTGGAACGTGATCGGCGTCATGCCCGAAGACTTCGCGGTGCCCGACACCAAGGCGGCGTTCTGGGCGCCGTGGGACATGCCGGTGTCGTACCGCCCGCGTTATCCGGACGGTCCTCCTCGCGACGCCCGGTTCCTGCGCGTCACCGGCCGGATCAAAGCCGGGATGTCGATCGAGGGCGCAGAGGCGCGGATGCAAACGCTGGCGAGCGCGTTGGCGGCGGAGCATCCGGACATCAACGCCGGTTGGACGGTTCGGCTGTCTCCGCTCGCGGATGAGATCGCGAGTACCAGTCGTCTCGAGCTTCTCCTCGTCTTCGCGGCGATGTCGTGCCTGCTGTTGCTGCTCTGCGCCAACGTCGCCAGCCTGGCGATCGCGCGTGGTCTGACCCGCGCCAGGGAAATCGCGATTCGCCTGGCGCTCGGCGCCCGCGGCAGCCGCGTCACGCGACAGTTGATCGCGGAAGGTGTCTTGAGCGCGATCGTCACGATGGCGATCGCCATCGTTCTCACCGCGTGGTGGGTGGAGGCGGCCCTGTCGATCGCGCCCGCCGGCATCCCGCGCCTTCAGGAAGTGGCGATGAACACACGCGTCGTGTCGTTCGCTGCCCTGCTCGCGCTCGTGGTCACCGCCGTCGGCAACGCCGTTCCGACCTTGCGCGCCAGCCGCACGCCGATCGCCGGCGCGCTCAAGGACGGGGCCGCCGTTTCGGCAAGCGCCGCCGGCCGGCTGCGCTCGGGACTGGTGGTCGCCGAAATCGCAGCCGCGGTGATGTTGCTCGTCGGCGCCGGGCTACTGGCCCGGACATTCGCGGAGTTGCGGCGAGTGGATGTCGGCTTCGACACCAGCAACCTTCTGGTCTTGCGCATCACGCCTGATGCCGCGCGGTATCGCACTCCGGCGCAGACGACCGATTACTACCGCCGCGTGCTCGCATCAATCCGCGAGGTTCCGGCGGTTCAGTCCGCCGCGGCCGTCACATCGCTCCCGATGAGCACGATCGGCTCCGAATTCACACGGCCCTTCTGGCCCGAGCATGCCGGCCCGGAGGCCAGGGCCGAAGCCAGCATCAGGATGGCGACACCCGGATACTTCGGAACGTTGCGCCTTCCCGTGATCGCCGGCCGCGAGTTCACGGACGGCGACGACGCCGATACGCGCCGCGTCGCGATCATCAATCAGAAGCTCGCGAGAAGCACATGGGGGGATGACAACCCGATTGGACGCAACCTGGTTCTCGACTATCAGGGCGGGCCCTATCCGTATGAGGTGGTCGGCGTGGTGCGTGACGATCGTCACGACGGGCCGCGCAGCGAGCCGGTGCCGGAAATTTTCATTCCGCACGCGCAGAACCCATACCTCGTCCTCAACGTGATCGCCCGGACGACCCTTGATCCCCTGACCGTGGCGCAGACCGCACGCGCCTCGGCGCTCGCTGTCGACCCCGATCAACCCGTGCATTCGGTGACGACGATGGAGCAGCTGCTCGGCGATGCCGTGCAGCTCGATCGATTCTCCATGCTGCTGATTACGCTGTTCGCGATCGGCGGGTTGATCACGGCGGCCGGCGGTGTCTATGCCCTGCTCGCCTACACGGTGGTGCAGCGGCGTCGCGAAATTGCGCTGCGGATGGCGCTTGGCGCATCGCCACGGCGCGTCGCGCGGTCGATCGTAATGGAATCGCTGGCTCTTTCCGTCGCCGGGGGCACCATCGGCCTCGTCGGCGCTTTGGCCGGAGGCCGCTTTGCTCGCACCCTGCTCTTCGGCGTCGCGCCGCAGGATCCGCTGACGATCGCGACGGCCGTTGCCGTGCTGTTGGTGGTGGTCGTCGCCGCCAGCTGGTTACCCGCGCGACGGGCCGCACTGATCGACCCGTCGCGCGCGATGAGAATCTAAAGCCGCTCTTACTTCGGCTTCGCCGGCTCGCTCGACGGCGGCACGATGTTCTTCAGCCGCATGTAGGTGACGAGGTTGCCGTAGTGCTCGTAAGTGTGGCTGACGACGAAATAAAGGACCGACACTCGCGGCGTCGGACCGAAAAAGAACGGCACGGTCTCGATGCCCTTCTGATCCGTCATCGAGTCATACACGCTGTTGCAATAGCTCACGCCTTCCTTCAGCGCCGCAACGAGCGCGGCCTTTCCGGTGACGGCCTTTTCGATCCCGGTGCGCGGCGGCTTCGCCCCCGCGGCCGTTGAGCACATCGAGAACATGGCGTCGGCGACGTGGCCGTACAGCTCCGCCATCGAGCGCACCTCAGGAGTGGCGCGGAACGAATACAGATCTTCGGGAACTTTTTCGGCCGAACGGACGACGAAACCGCTCAAGGCGCCGAATTGAATCTTCGCGTTGGCGGTCAGGGGATTGGCGCTTTGCGCGGCGCCGGTCGCGGGCAGTCCGGCGAACAGCGCGGCGAGTACCAGGAGACGGAGGTTCATCGAGGTTGTCATGGACGAGTAGTCTACCTTGCGCGGCCCATCTAGCGGCTGTCGAGAAACGCGCGGATCGCGGCTTCAAATTCCTTTGGCGACGTCAGGTTCAGCAGGTGTCCGCCGCCGGCAATCCGGACGATGCGGGCGCCGGGAATGCGACTGGCCAGCAGCTCCGCCGGCTCCCGTTGCAATTCATCCTTTTCGCCAATCAGGATCACGGTCGGCACGCGCACCGATTCCAGACGATTGATCGCCGGGTGTGTCGGACCCTTCATCAGCGCGCGATCGATGGTCCACATCCGATCGTTGTCCGTGACCATCTGGCGCACCAGCGCTTGCGACTCGGGCGGGGCCGCGAACACCGACGTGGCGAGCAGCACGTCGGACACCTTGCGGTAGTCGCGCGCCTGCAGGGCGCTCATCATGTCGGCCGCAAACGGCGGCCGCTCCTTCGCCGCGAAGCCGCTGGGCGCGGGACCGGACAACACGATGCGATCGAGGCGCGCGGGAATCTCGAGCGCGGCATCGAGTGCGATGGCGGAACCGGCGGAGAGACCGATCAGCGTCGCCTTTTCAATCCGCAGCGCATCGAGCACGCTGATCAGGTCGGCCAGATGCGTGAACTCCGCGGTCGCCGTGTCGGACTCACCATGCGCGCGCAGGTCGTAACGGACGACGGTGTGCGTCTTCGAAAGCCACTCGGTCTCGCGCGTCCACATCCGTCGATCCAGGTTCGAGCCGGTGAGCAGGACGACGACAGGTCCGGAGCCCTGCACGTCGTAGGCGATGCCGGAGGCCGTTTTTCCTTTTCGAACGGATTGCGTGCTGAGAGACACGCCCAGGAGGAGCAGTGCAAAAGCGAGCACCTTCGCGGTGCGACTCAGCGTGAAGACTCCCGTCTCCGGCCCCTGCTCCTCTCCGGTGAGGTGAATCACAGTTTCAGCAGCTCCACGGCGTTGCGCCAGTAGATCTTCTCACGATCGGCTTCCGTCATTGGCAAGCGATCCAGGATGGCGATGGTTTCACGAATATACATCGGGCCCTTCTCCGGATCGAATGGCGCGTCGGATGCAAAGAGCACGTGGTCCGCGCCGAAGAAGTTGAGGCCGCACACCGTCGCGTCGTAGGCGCCGAACACCGCGGTGTCGCCATAGAACATGCGGAAGTAGTCGAGCGGCCGCCTCTGCAAGCCTTTGAGCACGCTGGTGTAGTCGACATCCGACGTGCGCGTGCCGAGCTGATCCCAGCCGGGGCCGACGCGCCCCTCGAAGTACGGCGCCATCGCGCCGAGATGGTGGGTGATGACCTTCAGCTTCGGATGGCGATCGAAGATGCCTGAGAAGACCAGCCTCGACATCGCGACGCTGGTTTCGTACGGCCAACCGAACGTCCACCAGATCTCGAACTTCGATTTCGTTTCGGTCGCGTAGTCGCTGATGTCGGCGCCGCGATACGGGTGCAGCCACACCGGCAAATCGAACGCGGCCATGCGGTCGAACAGCGCGAGGTGCTCGGGCGTGTCGAGCGGCTTGCCGTTGATGTTCGAGAACACCTGAATGCCGCGGGCGCCGAGATCGCTCACGGCGCGCTCGATCTCGCGCATCGCCGCATCGGGATCGCCAAGCGGCAGCGACGCCACGAACCCCGGAAAACGATCCGGATGCTTTGCCACCAGCTCCGCCATCCCGTCGTTGGCGAGGCGCGCCAGATCGACGCTGTCCGAGCCGGATGAGAACACCTCGATCGGCGGCGTCGCGATCGACAGGATCTGCTGGTAGTCGTCGAAGCGATCTATCACCCGGAAGCGTTCGTCGAGATCGATCAGCATCGGGATGCCGCGCATGCGCTTGCCGATGTCCTTGAACTTCGGCGCGACCGCCATCATCTTGTCGAAGTAAGGCCGGGGATAGATGTGGTTGAAGACGTCGAGCTTGCGCACGGACGCTAGCCTACAATGGGGCTGGCCAATGGCGACCACATTCGCGACCGGCTCGA
>JAYWEJ010000050.1:0-5735 GCA_043779345.1 Acidimicrobiia bacterium
CAAGGCCAGGGCGGCGGACGCCGCCGGCGCGGCGGCAAGAAGAATCGCTGATGGCCGATCTCACGGGAAAAGTTGGACTGATCGTCGGCGTCGCGAACCATCGTTCGCTGGCGTGGGCGATTGCGCAGGCGACGTCGAAGGGCGGCGCCAATCTCATCCTCACCTATCAGGGCCGTTTCGAAGAGCACGTCGGCGAGCTGGCGGAGACGTTGTCGCCGAAGGCGATGGTGCTGCCGCTCGACGTCACCAGCGACGACCAGATCGCGGCGGTCTACCAGAAGATCCAGGAGACGCACGGCGGGCTCGACTTTCTGGTGCACGCCGCCGCGTTCGCGTCGCGCGAGGAAATCACCGGCCGCTTCCTGAACACGTCGCGTGACGGCTTCAAGCAGGCGCTCGACATCAGCGCCTACTCGATGATCGCGCTGGCGCGCGGCGCGCAGCCGCTGATGCTGGCGCGCGGCGGCGGCAGCGTGCTGACGCTGACGTTCCTCGGCAGCGATCGCGTGTTTCCCAACTACAACGTGATGGGCGTCGCCAAGGCCGCGCTCGAATCGTCGGTGCGCTATCTCGCCGCCGATCTCGGTCCCGAGAACATCCGCGTCAACGCGATCTCGGCCGGGCCCGTGAAAACGCTGGCGGCCGCGGGCATCGGCGGCTTCTCGAGCATTCTCGGCGTCGTTCGCGAGAAGGCGCCGCTGCGCCGCGCCATCGAGACCTCGGAGGTCGGCGATGCGGCGGCGTTCCTGCTGAGCGACGCGGGACGCGGCGTCACCGGCGAAGTGCTGATGGTCGACGCCGGCTTTCACGTGATCGGGATGTAATAGGTCTTGAGGTCTTGAGGTCTTGAGGTCCTAGGTCCTGCGACCTGCATGATTACCGTCCCCGTTCGACAGATCACCCGCGCCACTCCACGAATCCGCATCCTCAATCTCGATCTGCGCGCGACGGAGTTCTCGTTCGCGGCAGGCCAGGCGGTGATGCTTGGCTTGAGCGGCTCGCCGCTCCGCAAGCCGTACTCGATCGCGTCGGCGCCGTGGGAAGTGGCCAAGTCGGGCGTCATGCAGGTGCTGGTGCAGGTCGAAGACAGCGGCGGGCTCGATCCCCATCTCGAGCTGGCGTCGCCGGGCACGCCGCTCGATCTCGAAGGACCATTCGGAACATTTGGACTGCCGGAGCGCGTCGCGCGCCCGCTCCTGTTCGTGGCGGGCGGGACCGGGATCGCGCCGCTGCGCTCGATGCTGATCGAACACCTGTCGCGGCCGGCCACGCACCCGGCCGCCTTGATCTACAGCGCCCGCACGGTCGATGAATTCGCGTTCCGGCCCGAGCTCGCCGCTCTCGAATCGGCCGGACGCATCGCGTCCTACTTCACGGTGACGCGCGAGGAGAACGCCGGATGGCCGGGGCGGCGGGGCCGCATCAGCGACGCGTTGTTGAAGGATGCGCTGCTTTCGACCGACAGCATCTGCCTGGTCTGCGGTCCGCCGCAGCTCGTCAGCGATGCGCGATCGCTGTTGCTGGCGCTCGGCGTCGATGACGAGCGGATTCTGGTGGAGAAGTACTGACCGACCCGCAAGCCCGTAAGCCCGCAGCCCCGCAAGCCCGTAGCCCGCAAGCCGGGGTCCCCGCGACGCGGACTTTGCGTCGTGGGGTGGAAGCCCGTAGCCCTCTAGAGCACTCCAAAACCGGCGCGCTGGATGTCGATCTCGCTGATTTCCTGCGCCGGCTGCTGCAGCGGCACCGAGACGGCGGGCAGTCCGTCCGTGCCGGTCGCGGCGGGCTGCACCTGGACGCGCTGCTTGCGGCGGGTCTTGTCGCGATACATGCGGCTGTCGGCGGTCGCCAGCAGCGCTTCGTATGAATCGCCGTCCTGCGGGTAGATCGCCGCGCCGATGCTGATGGCGAGCGGCAGGCGCCGCCCGGGACGCGCTTCGAACAACACGTCGTCAACCGTGCGCTGCAGCTCGACGCGCTTGCGCTCGGCTTCGTCGGCGCCGCATCCCGACAGCACGACGATGAATTCGTCACCGGCGTAACGGACGCAGATGTCGTACGGACGGATGCCGGAGCGCAGCACCGTCGCCACCTCGCGCAGCGCGCGGTCGCCGACGTGGTGGCCGTGGTTGTCGTTGATCTCCTTGAAGTTGTCGAGGTCCATGACGAGCAGCGCGACCTCGGCCTTCAAGCGTTCGGCGCGCGCCAGCTCGCGCGTCAGGTGCATGAACATGAAGCGCGTGTTCGGCAGGCCGGTCAGCGGATCCGTCAGCGAATCCTCCTGCGTCTGCTCGAACACGATCGAGTTGTGGATGACCGCCGAGGCCTGTTCGCTGACGCGATCGAGCAGGCGGCGGTGATCGTCGGTGTAGAAGTCGGGCTGCGTCGAGTAGACCGCGAGCGTGCCGATGAATCGATCGCTGAACACCAGCGGCGCGACCAGCGCCGAATTCAGCGTCGTCGACTTGGCGAGCCCCGCGGCCTCGAACTCCGCGCTCGGCCGCGCGTTGACGAGCGGGCGGCGGTTGCGCGCGACCCAGCCGGCCAGACCCTGGCCGGCGCGGACCGTCATGGTGCCGATGGCGTCGGCCTCGACGCCGGTCGCGAAGCGGCAGCGCAGCGTGTCGGCTTCCTCGTCGAACAGGAACAGCGCGCAGGCGGAGAACGGCACCAGGTTCGACAGCTTCGACGAGATCAGCGCCATCGTATCGGCGACGCCGAGGCTGGTGCCCATCGTCTGCGCGATTTCATAGAGCGCGTAGATTTCACGGTGCGCGAGCGCGATGTCTTCGAAGACGGTGTTGGTCTTGGTCGCCTCGGGCTGGAAGCCGACGGCGGGACGGCCGCGCTCGTTGGTCGGCTCGAGGGACAGCCGGCGCGGCGTCGCGGTTTCAATGGTGGCGGCCGCGGCTTCCATCTCGGCGGCCATCTTCACGAAGATCTGCACGACGGCCGGATCGAGCGCGCGGCCCGATTCCTGTTGCAGCAGCGCGAGCGCCGCTTCCGGCGTCATCGCCTTGTGATACGGACGATCGGACGTCAGCGCGTCGTAGTAGTCGACGACCGAGAGGATGCGCGCCCCCAGCGGAATCTCCTCACCCTTCAACCCCTGCGGATAGCCCTTGCCGTCCCACCGTTCGTGGTGGCTGAGGATCAGCGGCGCCACCGGATACGGGAACGGCACGGCGCTGATGATCTCGGCGCCGACCTGCGGATGGATGCGGATCTTCTGGAACTCTTCCTGCGTCAGCGGGCCGGGCTTCGACAGGATGTGCTCCGGCACCGCCAGCTTGCCGATGTCGTGCAGCAGCGCGGCGGTCTTGACGCCCTGGATCTCGGTGTCGGACATGCCGAGGCCGCGCGCGATGCTGGTCGCGTACACCTGCACGCGGCGAATGTGCGACTGCGCGGTCTGATCCTTGGCGTCGATCGCGAGCGCCAGCGCTTCGATCGTCGCCAGGTGCAGATCGGCCATTTCCTCGACGTGACGCCGCTCATCGTCGATGCGCCCGAGGTAGACCTTGTAGGTGCGATAGGTCAGGTAGAGCGGCGCGGTCATCAGCACCGCGAACCACATCCCCGAGGTCATCACCGCCCACGTCGCCAGCGCCGCGACCAGGGCGCCGACGAAATAGCTCGGCGCGCTCCACAGGAAGTTCTGGTTCCAGACGCCGACGAACGGCTGCCGCGTCGCGAGCGACACCGCCACGGCGATCAGGCAGGTGTTGAAGATGAAATACATGGTCGCGGCGGCGACCAGCGGCCGCGCGATGCCGGCGATGTCGTGCGCGAGCGTGCCGGGGACGCCGCCCAACGCCAGATACGCGAACCCCGAGGCCTGCACCGTGATCGCCAGGCACGCCATGCTGAACATCGTCCGGTAGACCGGGTTCTTGGTCTTCATCCGGAACGTGCACTGGCTCCACGCGCTCGTCACGGCGACGAGCATGGTCTCGTTCGGACCGAGGAGCAGGAGCGCCGCGAAGTCCACGGCGTACGAAACCGACATCGTCGAGCCGCTCTTGGCGAGCGGCAGGCTCACCTTGAACGCGGACGTGACGGCGGAAATGGCGAGGAGGACCGCGAAAAGGGTCGGATCAGCGAAGGTGGAACGTGGTCCGAGTGACACCACGAGCAGGGCGCCGATGACGATCGTGGCGCCAACATACACGCGTGCTGGCAGCGGCAAGGAGCGCATGTGCGCGACTGTTACTTATGAGCCCCACACCGCCTTGGTTCGCGAGGCCACCGCAGATGGCCAGAGCGAACCACGACTCACGTTCATGGGGTGCTGGGGGGCGCAAATCTTCAAGACCGGTGGAGCATAACTGACTAAAGAGTCACATCGCAACCTAAATTTAAACATAGCCGTAGAGTGCGGTCGGGCTTGTGTCTGTGAAGGCCTTTATTGATAGGTAGTTACTACTGTTTCTCGGCCTGAAGGTCCTGTGTAATAGCGGGTACAGTGACCTTCGTAGTCACATGACACTATGGCGCAATATGGCCGAGTCTAGTTCCCAGTAGGTCTTCCTCGACGGCGCGCGCCACCGGCCGCCGGCTCCAGCCCGTATTCCTCGATCTTTCGATAGAGCGTGCCGCGGCTGATGTCGAGCACTTTTGCGGCCTCGAGCTTGTTCCACTCGGTGGCTTCCAGGACGCGAATGATGTGGGCGCGTTCGGCGTCGCGCAGCGACGGCAGCCGCGTCGAGCTCTCTTCGGCGCGCGGCATCGCGTGGCCGTGCAGGAATTCGATGTCGGCGGCGCGGATCGATCGGCCGGGCGCGGACAGCGCGGCGCGCGACACCGTGCTTTCGAGCTCGCGGATGTTGCCGGGCCAGTGGTACGACGCCAGCAGCTCCTGGGCTTCGGTCGAGAACTGTTTCGCGTCGAGCGGCAGTCCGTTCGCGGCGCAGTAGCGCGCGAGGAAGCGATTGCCGAGGACGGGAATGTCGACCGCGCGCTCGCGCAGCGACGGCAGCCGGATCGCGAACGCGTTGATCCGGTAGTAGAGATCTTCGCGAAAGCGGCTCTCGCGCACGAACATGTCGAGCGGCCGGTTGGTCGCCGAGATCAGGCGGAAGTCGACGTGGATCGATCGGTTGCCGCCGAGGCGCTCGAAGCGGCGTTCCTCGAGCACGCGCAGCAGCTTGGCCTGCGCCATCAGCGACATGTCGCCGACTTCATCGAGGAACAGCGTGCCGCCATTGGCCAGCTCGAGCCGCCCGGGCTTGCGGTCGTGCGCGCCGGTGAACGCACCTTTTTCGTAGCCGAAGATTTCCGATTCGAAGAGGCTGTCGGGCAGCGCGGCGCAGTTGACCGCCTGGAAGTTCTCGGGGCCGCGGCGCGACAGCTCGTGGATCATGCGCGCCACCACTTCCTTGCCGGCGCCGGTCGGGCCGAGAATCAGCACGGAGATGTCGGACTTCGCGGCGGTGCGGATCCATTCGAAGATGGCGAGCATCTTCTCGTCGCGTCCGATCATTTCGCGGAAGCGCTGCACCGACGGCGACGACTCCTCGATGCCGAGGTTGGCGCGGCCCTCGAGGAAGATGTCGAGGAGCTTCGCGACCGCCTCGTGCTCGGGCTTGACCGAGCCGTACGTCGGCGGATCGCCCGCGGTCTTCTTGACGACGCCGAAGTCGACCAGCTCGGCGATGCAGTTGTCGACGTCCTGCCGCATGCGCCCGAAGGCCTGCATGATGGTCTCGGCGTCGAAGGCTTCGCCGGGGCGCGCGGTC
>JAYWEJ010000051.1:0-5721 GCA_043779345.1 Acidimicrobiia bacterium
CAGCCTGGCGTACCAGGGTCTCAATGGGTATCTGACCGGAAACGCCGCGCAGGCCTACGGCGGCTTCACCGCCGGCACCGGCTTCGATCGCCCGAACGGCCAGGGCACGTTCTGGCAAATTACCTCGGCCACGAGGTACGCCGCCAACTGCGCGGCGCCGTGCACGCCCAACGGCCTGGTGCTTCCCGCCCTGGCCGCGAGCGGCGTCGCCAACGTCCAGGTCCCGCTCGTCGCGCCGGAGACGGAGTTCACGCCCCGCATCAACCAGTTCGATCTGTCGGTGAGCAAGCGTTTCGAGCTCGGCCGGGTGCGCCTGTTGCCGAAAATGGACTTCTTCAACCTGATGAACTCCGACGATTACTCGTCGGTGTCGACGGTTCAGTTCGGAACCGCGGCCTACAACCGCCCGTCGGTCATTCTCCAGGGTCGCATCATTCGCATTGGCGTCGATGCGACCTGGTAATTAAGTAAGGCAGAAGACAAAAGGCAGAAGGCAGAAGGAAATTCCTTCTGCCTTTTCCTTTTATACTCAAACCATGCTCGCGGGCTTAATCCTGTCGTTGCTCGTCGCGCAGGCCGATCGGCTGACCGTGCTCGTCTTCACGACGACCGATTGCCCGCTCTCGAATCGCTACGCGCCGGAGATCCAGCGGCTGGCGGCAAAGTATGGCGACCAGGCAAAGTTCGTCCTCGTCTATCCCGTCCGCTCCGATTCTCCCGAGCTGATTCGCGAACACGTCAGGAAGTTCGCGTATTCGCTCGACACGGTTCGCGATGTCGATCTGAAACTGCTGAAGCAAACCGGCGTGACCGTCACACCTGAAGTAGCGGTGATGAAGGGCACGCAGCTCCTGTATCGCGGCCGCATCGATGATCGCCACGTCGAGCTCGGACGACAGCGTCCGAAACCCACCACCCGCGATCTCGACGATGCGCTCGCATCGGCCATTGCCGGCACACCGATCGCGATGAAAGTAACGCGTGCGGTCGGCTGCATCCTTTCCGACCTGGTCAAATGACAAGGCATTTAGTTCTGCCTTTTGCCTTCTGCCTTCTGCCTTATGCGGCAAGCGCGCAGACGTTCACGAAGGACGTCGCGCCGATCGTCTTCGACGCGTGCGTGTCGTGCCATCGCACCGGCGGCCCTGGACCATTTCCTCTCACCACCTACGACGAGGTGCGGCGCCGCGCCACGCAGATTGCGGCGGTCACGCGCAGCCGTTTTATGCCGCCCTGGAAAGTCGAGCCCGGCGTCGGCCATTTCGTCGGCCAGCGTCAGCTCGACGACACGGCGATCGCGACCATCGAGCAGTGGGCGAAGGGCGGCGCGCCGGAAGGCGATCCGAAGTTGCTGCCGCCGCTGCCGACGTTTGCGGATGGCTGGCTGCTCGGCACACCCGATCTGGTCGTCAAGCCCGACGCCGCCTTCTCGATGCCGGCGCAGCAGACCGACGCGTTCCGGATCTTCGCGATCCGGTTGCCCGTCACGAAGCGCACCTACGTCACCGGGATCGAGTTCCACCCCGGCAACGCCCGCGTCGTCCATCACGCGAACATTCGCGTCGATCGCACGCCGGCGACGCGCCGCCTCGACGAGGCCGATCCGCTTCCCGGCTACGACGGCTTGATGCCGCGCTCGGCCGGGTATCCCGACGGACACTTCCTTGGCTGGACGCCGGGCCAGATCGCGCCGCTCGTGCCGCCCGAACTGGCGTGGACGCTCGAGCCCGGCAGCGATCTCGTCGTCCAGCTGCACCTGCAGCCGAGCGGCGCCACCGAGGAGGTGCTGCCCGAGATCGGCCTGTATTTCAGCGATCGCACGCCGGTCCGCGCGCCGACGATCCTGCGGCTCGGCTCGCAGGGCATCGACATTCCCGCGGGCGAATCGCGTTATGTGATTCGTGATTCGTACGTGCTGCCGGTCGACGTGCAGCTGCTGGCCGTCCAGCCGCACGCGCATTACCGCGCCAAGGAGATTCGCGGTTTAGCACAACTGCCCGACGGCTCGTCGCGCCTCGTCATGCACATCAAGGACTGGGATTTCCGCTGGCAGCACGTCTACCGCGAACAGACGCCAATCGCGCTGCCGAAGGGCACGCGGCTGTCGATGGAGTACACCTACGACAACTCGGCGGCGAACGTCCGCAATCCCGAGCTGCCGCCGGCGCGCGTGTTCTGGGGCCAGCGGTCGCGCGATGAAATGGGCGATCTGTGGTTCCAGCTGCTCGCCTCGAACGACAACGATCGCGCGCGCATCGGCGCGGAGATCACCGCGAAGATGACGGGTGAAGACATCGTCGGCTACGAGACGATGTTGAAGGTCAATCCGAACGACGCCGAGCTCCACGACGATGTGGCGTTGTTGTATCTCGGGATGGGATTTGTCGCCAACGCCGTCCGCCATTTTCAGTCGTCGGCGACCCTCAAGCCGGAATCAGCCGCGGCGCATTTCAATCTCGGGACCGCGCTCGCGCAGGCCGGCCGCTTCGACGACTCAGTGAAGGCGTTCCGAGAGGCGTTGGCGCGGAGGCCTGATTACGGCCTCGCGCACGGCAATCTTGGGCGGGTGTTGTTGGTGAAAGGCGATGTGGGCGAGGCGCTCAAGCACTTCCAGGAAGCGGTTCGCCTCGACCCGAATAATCCGCAAAACCTGCTGGGATTATCGGAAGCGCTCGCGGAGCGCGGCGCCTACGATCTGGCGATCGAAACGATCGAGCGCGCGATGAAGCTGCCGCTGTCGGAGATCCTCGCGAAGGAGATCTTCGCGAAGCGTGCCGCTTACCTGAAGCGGAAGTAGCCAGTAACCTACTGGCTACCGGCTATTGCCGTGACTTTCTTAATCAGCACTTCGAGCTCGTCGGAGGTCGGCTGGCCGGGCAGGTACGACGACACCTTGCCGTCGCGATCGATCATCACGTAGGTCGGCGTCGTCGAGACGCCGTACTTCAGGTACAGCGCATCGCTGACGGGCGCGGACACCGTCCTCATCCACGGATAGAACTCGTCGCGGTTCCGTTCCATATACGCGAGCTCTTCGGCAGGGCTGGCCGGCTTTCTTCGTTCGACGTAACCGAAGCGCTGGGTCGGTGCGACCACCGTGATGCCGGTGTTCTTGTACTTCTGCACCAGCGCGTCGAGGATCGGTCCCTGCTTCTTGCAGTCGCCGCACCAGTGTGCCCACAGGAACAGGACCACGGGTTTGCCTTTGAGCGCCGCGAGCGAGGTCTTCGGTCCCAGCCATTCGTCCGATTCAATCGGGAACGCCGGCTGGCCTTCGAGGCTCAGCAGGTTCATGTTCTTGTTGAGGCGCATGATGATCGAGGTGCCCTGGTACTGCTCGATCTCGCGCTGCAGCGTCATGACCGCTTCCGACCGCTTGCCCTGCCCGGCGAGGGCCAGCGCCTGCACTTCGATGGCCGCGCCGAGGGCGATCGGCAGCCGCGGTTCGTCATCGAGCTTGCGCGTCTTCAACTGTTCTTCGACGATCTCGTAGGTGCGCGCGGAGTAGGTCATCGCCTCGTCGTAGCGCTTCGCGGCGACCAGGCCGCGGCCGAGCCACGAGAACGCTTCGATCGCGATCGGCGTGGTGCCGTTGGCGGCCATCTCGCCGATGACGAGCTTCTCGGCCTTCTTGAAATCGTTTTCCGCGATCGCATCGCGCACCAGTTGGACGATGGTCTTCGGCGGCGGTGCGGCGGCGGCCGGCGGCGCGGGTGTTTGCGCGGCTGCGGCGGCAGCGACAATCAGAGACAAAAACAGGGCGGAAATCGTACGCGTCATGACCGCGAGGATACTCCTAAATCAGGTTGTCGGGTTGTCGGGTTGTCGGGTTGTCAGGTTGTCAGACGCGGCAGAGATATATTGAGGCATGCGCAAAGCTCTTCCGCTTCTGGTCATCACTTTTGCACTGGCGTCGACGTTTACAACTGCCCAGGTTCGTCCGATCCGCGGTTTCCCTGATGATGCGGTTGCGGCGCAGCGGCAGCGCGAGGAACAGTTTCGCAAGATTCCGGATGCGGCGCGCCTCAAGGAATACATGGAGGCGATGGCGGGCGAGCCGCACGTCGCCGGCCAGCCCTCGTCCAAGAAAGTCGCGGATTACGCGCTCGCAAAGTTCAGGTCGTTCGGCCTCGACGCGAAGCTCGAAGAGTTCGAGGCGATGATGCCGTGGCCGATCGAGACCACCGTCGAATTGGTGGCGCCTGAGAAGTACGTGTTGCGGGTCAAGGAGCCGGTGCTTCCCGAGGATCCCGACTCCGGCGATCAAACCCCGCTCTACAACGCCTACTCGGGTGACGGCAACGTCACCGGCGAAGTGGTCTACGTCAACTACGGCATGCCTGCCGACTACGAGAAGTTGAAAGAGCTTGGCGTCGACGTCAAAGGCAAGATCGTGATCGCGCGATACGGTGCCGGCTGGCGCGGCATCAAGCCGAAGGTGGCGTACGAGCACGGCGCGATCGGTTGCCTCATTTATTCAGATCCGAAAGACGACGGTTACTACGCGGGCGACGTCTATCCGGCGGGCCCGTATCGTCCGGAGTTCGGCGCGCAGCGCGGCAGCGTCATGGACATGCCCGTTCACGCCGGCGATCCGCTGACGCCGGGGTGGGGTAGCGAGGCCGGCGGCCGGAAGAACCGCATCGAGGATTCGCAGACCATCCTGAAGATCCCGGTGCTGCCGATCTCGTACGGCGATGCCGCGCCGATTCTCCGGCAGCTCAAAGGCAAGGTCGTGCCCAACGAATGGAAGGGCGCGCTGCCGTTCACGTATCACGTCGGCCCGGGTCCGGCGCAGGTGCACATGAACCTGCGCTTCGAGTGGAAGAACCGCCCGCTCTACAACGTGGTGGCGCGGATTCCGGGCACGACGCGCCCCGACGAATGGATCATCTTCGGCAACCATCACGATGCGTGGGTGAGCGGCGCCGACGATCCCATCAGCGGCGCTTCGTCGTTGATGGAAACGGCGCGCGGTCTCGGCGAGCTGCTGAAAACCGGCTGGCGCCCGTCGCGCACCATCGTCATCGCGTTATGGGACGGCGAGGAGTGGGGCCTGCTCGGTTCAACCGAGTGGGCGGAGAAGCACGATGCCGAGTTGAAGCAGAAGGCCGCGGTGTACATCAACACCGACGGCACCGGCAAAGGCTGGCTCAACACCGGCGGCTCGCACGGCCTGCAGCAGTTGATGGGCGAAGTGGCGAAGGACGTGATGGATCCGCGGACCGGCAAGCCGGTGTTCGACGAGGCGCGCCGCCGCGCGATTCTTGCGGAGCCGGAGGCCGATCGCAAAGCCGCCGAGGCCGATCCGTCGTTGCGCCTGTCGCCGCTCGGATCCGGATCCGACTTCACGCCGTTCCTGCAGCACCTCACGTTGTCAGCCCTCAACGTTGGCTTCGGCGGCGAGAGCCCGGGCGGCGTGTATCACTCGGCGTACGACACCATCAAGTGGTACCAGACCTACTCCGACACCGACTACAGCTACGGCCGCACGCTCTCGCAGTTGACGGGCACGCTCGTCCTTCGTCTCGCCGATGCGCCGGTCTTGCCCTTCCAGTTCACCGATACCGCCGATACGTTGCTGCGCTACGTGGGCGAGCTCGAGAAGCTCGCCGAGACGAAGAAGGACTCGAAGGTCGACATGCGGCCGGTTCGCAACGCTGTCGAAGCGCTGAAAGTTGCCGGTCAGAATTTCGAGAAGGCATACGCGTCGGTCGGCAA
>JAYWEJ010000052.1:0-28786 GCA_043779345.1 Acidimicrobiia bacterium
GAGGATCGCTGAACCTGCGTTAGCAGGTGGAGCTGCTGTAAAAACCACGCTTTAGGCTTCCTCTCCGCGGAGGCATGCACACCACATGGCCGTCGCAACTCGCTTGGTTGAATACATCGGCTCAGACGAGCCTCCTAACCATCACGAGCAAAGCAGGAGATTGGATCTTAGGTCCCCCGGGGGTCCGGGTCAAGCTTGAGGGAGAAGAAAAAACGAAGGACGAATAACGAATAACAAAGAGAATGCCGGAGCTTTTGTATTTTGTTATTCGTTCTTTGTTATTCGGCGAGAGCGAGGGCCTGGTCGACTATCTTCTCGAGCGCCTCGGCCCGGGCCGTGAGGGTGCCGGAGGTGTTGGACAGGGCGGATCGGGCCCGGAAGTACTCGTCGGTGATGTTCAGGGCGGTCAGGATGGCCAGGCCGACGGCGTCGCTCGAGGGTGAGCTCTTCGACGCCAGGGCCATCCGGGCCTCGACGAACTCGACCAACTCCTCGACGTAGCGGGGATCCAGCTCGGTCCGGATCGGGTATTTCTGCCCGTGGACCTCGACGTGGACGACCTTTGGCTCCATATCAGGCCATCAGGCCATCAGGCCATCGGGCAATCAGGGATTTCATAGATTCAATCCATCGAGCTGCTTCAGCATGTCGCTGACCCGGCTCTTGATCAGGTCGCGCTCTTCGCGCAGCGTCGTCACCTCGGCGCCGGCGCTTTCCGCCGTGTTGATGCGCGTCTTGAGGCCGTCGATCTCGGTCTTGAGCCGGCCGTTCTCTTCAGCCGCCCGGGTCTGCTCGCCCTTGATGCGCGAGATGGTGGTGACGAGCAGCTTGATCTTCTCTTCGAGCCGATCGATGGATTCGAGGCCGGGGGTCTTGGTCGTCGTCGCCATGGATTGAACGTCCTATCGTTGTTCTGCGCCGTGAATAAGCTTCAGGGCCGTGACGATTGCCGTCATGGCCGCGCTGACTTCGTCATCCGTCAGCGTTCGCCCGGGCGACTGGAACGTGAGACGGAACGACAAGCTGACCTTGCCCTCCGGTATGCCCTTGCCCTGATAGCGATCGAACTCGCGCACCTGGATCAGCGTGTCGGGAGCGGCCGACCGAATGGTGCCACGAACCGTTTCAGCAGACAAGGCATCGCCGACGAGAATCGAGACGTCGCGCACGACGGACGGATACTTCGGCAGCGTCGCGACGCGCAGCGTGTTGGCCGGCGCCGCCGCGCTCAGCGCGTCGAGATCGATCTCGCCGACGTAGATCTCATCCGTGGCCGGGAGATCGCGCGCGTGCGCGATCGCCGGCGCGAGTTGTCCGAAGACGCCAATGGCCTTGCCGTTGACGACGACCGCCGCGGCCCGTCCGGCGACCAGATAGGCCGGGCTGGCATCGGCCAACGACGGCGTCACCTGATACACCGCCGCCAGCTGATCGATGACGCCCTTGAGATCGTAGAAGTCGACGCCGCGCCGTTCGCCGCTCCAGTGCTCGGGCGTGGCGAGTCCGGTCCACGCGAATCCCGCGCCGCGCGTTTCGCCGTGCGGTGAGAAGCGCGTGCCGATCTCGAAGAGGCGCACATCGGGCCGGCCGTGCCGGCGGTTGTGGCTGACCGCGTCGATTACGCCCGCCAACAGGCTTGGGCGCATCGTCGTGAACAGTTCCGACAGCGGATTCGCGATCGTCACCGGCCCGTTGCCGGCGAGGAACGGCTCGGCGGCTTTGGACGAGATGAACGCGAGGGTGATCGCTTCGGAGAATCCCATTGCGAGCAGCGCCGTTCGGGCGCGGCGATCGCGCGCGATGCGCGGATCGGACGGTGGTGGCGCCTGCTCCACGCCGGGGAACGTCGCCGGCAGGTGTTCGAAGCCGTGATGCCGCCCGACTTCCTCGATCAGGTCGACCTGGCGGTGCATATCGACGCGCCATGGCGGTGGTATGACATCCCATCCGCCGCCCGTCGCCGTCGCCTCGAAGCCCAGTGACTTCAGAATGCGCGTCACCGCCTCGTCGGGCACGACCATGCCGAGCAGGCCGCCAATCCGCTCTCGTTCGAGGCGCATCGTCTTCGGCTGATACGGAGCAGGGTAGACGTCGGTCACTGTGCCGGGCGCCTTGCCGGCGCCAACGGTCTCGAGGAGCTCGCACGCGCGCGCCATCGCCCGCGGTGGTGCCGTGATGTCCATGCCGCGTTCGAACCGCATCGACGCTTCGGTCTTGAGTCCAAGTGCTTTGCTGGTGGCGCGAATCGCGGCGGGTTGGAACCACGCCGCCTCGAACGCTATCTGTGTGGTTGCGCTCGTGATTTCGGAGCTCGCACCGCCCATGACGCCGCCGATGTCTTCAGCGCCTTCCGCGTCCGCGATCACCAGCATGCCGGCGCCGAGCACGCGCTTCTTGCCGTCCAGCGTCGTCATCGTCTCGCCCGCCTTGGCGCGGCGCGCCGTGATCATGCCGCCGCGCATTTTCGCGAGATCGAACGCGTGCATCGGCTGTCCGAGCTCGAGCATGACGTAGTTGGTAATGTCGACAATGTTGCTGATCGGGCGAACGCCGCACATCGTCAGGCGGTTCTGCATCCACTGCGGCGACGGCCCGACGGCCACGCCGGAAACGATTGCGGCGAGATAGCGTCCGCAGAGATCGGGATCTTCGATCGTGACCTTTGCTGACGTTTGGAGAGCGACCGCTTTAGCCGGACTGTTCCGGAGCGGCAGGTCGTACGCCGTCGCGATCTCTCGCGCGATCCCGATCACGCTCATGCAGTCGGGGCGATTCGCCGTCACCTCGAAATCCATGACGACATCGTCGCCCTTCGACTCGCCAGGCTCGCTCAGGGCAGGCCGGTACTCGAGGCTTTCGAGCGGCAGGCCGCGCAGGCCCAGCCGCGCCCCGATCGCTTCGGCCGACTCCGTGACGTCGACGAACTCGCGAATCCAGGAGAGCGGGACCTTCATTGCCCGAACTGCTCCAGGAAGCGCAGGTCGTTTTCGTAGAACAGCCGGATGTCGCCGACGCCCCACTTGAGCTGCGCGACACGTTCGACGCCCATGCCGAACGCGAAACCGCTGACCTCGTCGGCGTTGTAGCCGACCGCTTCGAACACGGCGGGGTGGACCATTCCGCTGCCGAGAATCTCGATCCAGCCGCTTTTCTTGCAGAGTCCGCAGCCGGCGCCGGCGCACTTGAAACAGCGGATGTCGACTTCGGCGCTGGGCTCGGTGTACGGGAAGAAGCTCGGACGGAACCTCACCATTTCGGCCGCTTGCCCTGAGTGAGCAGCAGCGTTTTCGCTGTTGCGAATCGAAGGGAACAACGCGCGCGCCATCGCGCTGACCGTGCCCTTGAGGTCGGCGAGCGTGATGCCCTTGCCGACGACGAGGCCCTCGACCTGGTGGAACATCGGCGTGTGCGTGAGGTCGAGATCGTCCTTGCGGTAGACCGGGCCGATCGCCACCAGCCGAACCGGCGGCGGGTTGTTTTCCATGTGCCGGATCTGCATCGCGCTGGTGTGCGTGCGCAGCAGCGACAAAGGTCTGGCGGTTCCCGGCTCCCGGCTCCCGGCTCCCGGTTGAAGCGGTTTCTCCAGGTAGAGCGTGTCGTGCATGTCGCGCGCCGGATGATCCGCGGGCATGTTGAGCGCTTCGAAGTTGTGGTAGTCGTCTTCGATCTCGGGGCCTTCGAGCACCTGGTAGCCGAGGCGCGTGAAGATCTCGATCACTTCATCGCGGACCAGGCTGAGCGGATGCCGGTGCCCGAGCTGCGGCGCGCGGCCGGGCAGCGTGATGTCGACGGCGTTGGCGGGCCGCGCGGACGCGGCGAACTCCTGCTCGCGCTCCGCGATCGCCGTTTCGACGATGTTCTTGAGCTCGTTGATCGCGCGCCCGAGCTCTTTCTTGATGTCGGGCGCCGCGGTCTTTAGCAGCGACGTGAACTCCGCGATCCTGCCGCTCTTGCGTCCGAGCCAGGAGTTGCGGAGCTCCTGGAACTCCGCGCTCGTACGCACGCCGGCGAGGGCGTCGCGGAATTTCTCCCGCGCCGCCTCGATACCACTGATGGGATTCGTGTCGCTCATACGGTGAGGCTCACCGTACGTTAAGCGGCAGCGGCTTTGGCTTTCTCGGCGAGCTTGGTAAAGGCCGCGGGCTCACGCGCGGCGAGTTCCGCGAGGCTCTTGCGATCGAGCTCGACGCCGGCGTGCTTGAGGCCGAGCATGAACTTGCTGTACGACATGCCGTTCTCGCGCGCCGCCGCGTTGATGCGGACGATCCACAGGCGGCGGTAATCGCGCTTCTTGCGCTTGCGGCCGGTGTACGCGTAGACGCCCGCTTTTTCGGACGCCTCTTTCATGAACTTGTAAAGCTTGCTCTTGTTCTGAAAATAGCCCTTGGTGAGCTTCGAGAGCTTCTTGCGCTTCTGACGACGGACGACGCCACGTTTGACGCGAGGCATGACTGACCTTCATGCGACATTGGGGGCCGGTGATTACCGGACTTGTGCCAGCACTGCATGTGCCGACCGGCGCTTGATGTCGCAGCGAAATTGCCCCAATCCGCTGCCGCGACGCGCCAAAAGAGGGCTTCCGGGCTACGGGCTCGCGGGCTTGCGATCCCGCCGTAAGCCCGTAGCCCGTTAAGCCCGTAGCCCTTATTTGTACGGAAGCATCAAATTGATCTTGCGCGCATCGCCCGGCGTGACCACCTTCGAGCCGCGCAAGTGACGCTTCACTTTGGTCGACTTGCTGGTGAGGATGTGACGCTTGAACGCCGCGCCACGCATGATCTTCCCCGTGCCGGTCTTCTTGAACCGCTTGGCGGCGCCCTTGTGGGTCTTCAACTTCAGCTTCTTGACCTTCTTGGCCATAACTACTCTTTCACTGCCGCTTCCGGCGTTTCGGCCTTCGCCTTCGGTTTCGGCGCGCCCTTCTTGCCGGTCAGGATGGTGTGCATCTGATTGCCTTCCTGCCGCGGCATGGTCTCTGCCACGGCCACCTCGTCGAGGTCCTTGATCAGGCGCATCAGGATGCGATGGCCGATCTCCGGGTGCGCCATTTCGCGGCCGCGGAAAAAGATCGTCGCCTTGACCTTGTCGCCATCTTCAATGAAGCGCTCGATGTGGTGCTTCTTGAACTGGTAGTCGTGCTCGTCCACCTTCGGGCGGAACTTGATTTCCTTGACCTCGATCACCTTCTGGTGGCGCTTCGCTTCCCGGGCCCGCTTCTGCTCCTGGTACTGATACTTGCCGTAGTCCATGATTCGGCAGACGGGCGGCACCGCGGTCGGCGAGATTTCGACCAGGTCGAGGCCTTTCTGTCGGGCAAGGATGAGAGCCTGGGGCGGCGGCATGATGCCCAGCTGCTGCCCCGCGTCGTCGATTACGCGGATTTCACGAACCCTGATCCGCTCATTGATGCGAAGCCGGTCGTCACGACGGGTCGGGCGAGATCTATCGAATGCGATACGTTTCCTCCAGCGACAAAGATTACTAGGATATCGCTTTCGCCCGGACCTCGGCAAGCGCGTCGGTCACGAACTGACTGATTGGCCGGGGGCCCAAATCCCCCTTCTTTTGGCTGCGAACGGCCACCGCGCGGTCCGTAACTTCTTTGTCCCCAACAACAAGCATGTAGGGGATCTTCTGCATCTGCGCCTCGCGAATCTTGTAATTGACCTTTTCCTGGCGGTCATCGACCTCGGCCTTGAGGCCGGCCTTCGAGAGCTCGGCGGCGACCTCGCGCGCGTACTCCAGGTGGCGATCCGCAATCGGCAGCACGATCGCCTGCAGCGGCGCCAGCCACAGCGGGAACGCGCCGGCAAAGTTTTCGATCAGAATCGCGATGAACCGCTCGAAGCTGCCGAAAATCGCGCGGTGAATGACCACCGGGCGATGCTCCGTGTTGTCGGCGCCGACGTACTTCAGGTCGAAGCGCTCGGGCGCAACGTAATCCAGCTGGATCGTGCCGCACTGCCACTTCCGGCCAATCGCGTCGATGAGGTCGAAGTCGATCTTCGGCCCGTAGAACGCGCCGTCCCCGGCGTTGATCGAATAGGCCTGTCCGGATTTCTCGAGCGCCTCCTTGAGGGAGGCCTCGGCGCGATCCCACAGGGCGACATCGCCGATGAACTTCTCCGGACGCGTCGACAGCTTCGCCGTGTACCCGAGACCGAAATCCTGGTAGATGCCCTGGATCAGGCGAATCAGCGCCTCGACCTCCGACGGGATCTGCGACTCCATCAGGAAGCAGTGCCCATCGTCCTGCGAGAACTGGCGCACGCGTGTCAGGCCGCCGAGCACGCCCGACGCTTCGTTGCGGTGCAGCGGCGTCTGTTCGTGGAACCGGATCGGCATCTCGCGATACGAGTGCTTCTCGGTCGAGTAGAGCAGGTAGTGGCCCGGGCAGTTCATCGCCTTGAGGCCCATTGCGTCGCCGTCCGCCGACTCGACGAGAAACATGTTCTCGCGGTAATGCGACCAGTGGCCCGACAGCTCCCACAGCGCCTTGTTGTAGACGATCGGCGTCTTCACCTCGACGTAACCGGCGGGGAAGAGCTTGCCGCGCATGTAATCGGCGAGCGTGTTGTAGAGCGTGGCGCCCTTGCCCGTCCAGAAGCCCGCGCCCGGCGCCCACGGATGAAACGCGAACAGCCCGAGCTCCTTCCCGAGCTTGCGGTGATCGCGCTTCTTCGCTTCCTCGAGGCGCGTCAGGTGCTCGTCGAGTTCTTTCTGTGTGAAGAAGGCCGTGCCGTAGACGCGCTGCATCGGCGCGTTCTTGGCGTCGCCTTTCCAGTAGGCGTTCGACGTCGACGTCAGCTTGAACGCCTTGAGGCGTCCCGTCGAGGGCACGTGCGGCCCGACGCAGAAGTCGAGGAACGTGTCCTTGTCGTTGATCGTGTAGACCGACACCTCGGGCTGGCCCGCCGTCTTCTCCTCGATCAGCTGGACCTTCAGCGGCTCGCCGCGCGTCGTGAAGAAGTCGATGGCGTCCTGCCGCGGCCACGACTGGCGCTCGTAGACGAAGTCCTTCGCCGCCAGCTCCTTCATCTTCGCCTCGATCGCCGCGAGGTCCTCGGGGACGAACGGGCGTTCGACGACGAAGTCGTAGTAGAAGCCGTCTTCGATCGGCGGGCCGATGCCGCACTGCACCTTCGGGAAGAGCGCCGTCACCGCGGCCGCGAGCAGGTGCGCCGTCGAGTGCCGATAGACCTCGAGGGCCTCGGGATTCTTGTTGGTGACGATCCGGACTTTCGCGTCCCGCGTCAGTGGATACGTGAGATCGACGAGCTGGTCGTCGACATAGGCGACGTACGCGGCGTCGGCGAGGCGTGGAGAGATGGCCTCGGCAACCGCCTTGACGGGCGCTCCTGACTCGAGCTGTTTGGTCGAGCCGTCCGGTAATGTGACTGTGACTGGGTTCATGAGAATGGTAGGCGCGAATAGATTCGAACTATCGACCTCCTCCGTGTCAGGGAGGCGCTCTAACCAACTGAGCTACGCGCCTATCTTTCGATTTTCGACCGAGGGCCGAACGAAAAGTATACCATTTGTACATTCGCGACGGCTTGGCCGAGCCCTTTCGGCCCCCCAAAACGAAATGAAAGTTCTCGGCCTCAGGGCCCGCCTGCTGATGCTGCTTGGCGTTGCGGTGCTTCCGGCCGTGGCGCTGCTGCTGGTCAGCAGGGCCGCGGAAGAGCGCGCCACGGCTCGCGAGCTCCATACCCACGTCCTCAATCTGGCGCGGTTGACCGGCCAGGCGCACGCGCAGCGGATCGAGGTGGCGCGCCAGCTGCTGATCGCGCTCGCCAATCACCCCGCCATGGGCGGTGACGATCTCGAGGCTTGCGATCGCCTGGTCAAGACCCTGCAAGCGCAGTACGAAAGCATTTACGCGACGATCGGCCGTGCCACCGCCGACGGAACCATCGACTGCCTGGCGCTCGAGGGCGCCACCCCCGGGATGTCGATTGCCGACCGCGAGTACTTTCAACGCGCGCATTCGTCGGGCACGTTCGTCGTCGGCGATTTCATGCACGGCAAGGTCAGGCGGCAGCCGACCATGGCGTTCGCGCTGCCCTTGAAGGACAGACAGGGCGCAACCTCCCATGTCATCTTCGCCAATGCCGATCTGACGGTGATGAGCCGGGACCTCGAGGCGCAAACGCGCCTGCAGGGCACGACGCTCTCCTTGCTGGATCGCAACGGGGCGATCATCGCGCGCTCGTCGGAGGCCGAGAAGTACTTTGGCGTCAAGGCGAGCGCCGCGCAATTGCAGTCGATGCGCGACCGCGGTGAATTGGTTAGCACCTTCTGGGGCCCGGACGGCGTGCAGCGCACCTTCGCCATCGCGGCCATCCCCGATCGGACCGGCGCGATCGTCGCATTCGCGACCGCCGGCGTTCCGGTCGCTGCGATTTCCGCCCTCGGGGATCCGTCCGCCCGGCGCGAGTGGCTGACCATTGCGCTGCTGGGGCTGGGGCTCTTCTTCGTGGCCTGGGGCGGTTCCGAGCTGCTGATCCGCCGGCCCATCGCCAAGCTCGTCGCCGCGACGCAGGGGCTGGCCGCCGGCGAGCTCGGCGTCCGCGCCGCACCCATGGGCGGCGCGCGCGAGGTCCAGGAGCTCGCCACCGCCCTCAACCAGATGGCCGGCAAGCTGCAGGAACGCGAGCTGCACCTGCGCGAAGGCCAGCGGCTCGAAGCGGTTGGCCAGCTCGCGGGCGGCATCGCCCACGACTTCAACAACCTGCTGACGATCATCATCGGCTACGCCGACGCGTTGAAGGACAGCGTCGCGCCCGGCAGCGCCGAGGCCGATCAGCTCGCCGAGCTGCGCGCCGCGAGCGACCGCGCGGCGCGATTGACGCAGCAGTTACTCGCATTCAGCCGGCGGCAGGTGCTGCTGCCGACACCGCTCCAACTCAACGACGTGGTCGGAGACATGGTGTCGTTGCTGCGCCGCTCGACGGGTGGCGACGTGGTCATCAACATCGAGCTCGATCCGTCGGTGGGTCGTGTCTACGCCGATCGCGTCCAGATGGAGCAGGTGCTCCTGAACCTCGTCATCAACGCGCGAGACGCGATGCCGTCCGGGGGCACGCTGTCGATTGCCACGCGCGCGATCGCCGATGGACCGACACCGCTCGTCGAGCTGTCGATGTCGGACACCGGTGTCGGCATGGACGCCGCCACCCGGGTGCGGATCTTCGAGCCGTTTTTCACGACCAAGGGCGTGCACGGCACCGGACTCGGCCTGGCGACGGTCTACGGCATCGTCAAGCAGTCCGGCGGTGATATCAGCTGCGACAGCGAAGTCGGCAAGGGCACGACGTTCCGTATGCGGTTGCCGCAGCACTCCGGACCCGTCGCGGTGCCCGATCAGGCGCGCCCGGCGCCGCCGGTCGGCGGCTCGGAGTCGATCGTGCTGGTCGAGGACGACGACAAGGTTCGCTTGCTGATCGAGCTGGTGCTGCAACGCCGCGGCTATCTGGTGCGGACCACCGCCAATCCAAAAACAGCGCTGGAGTGGTTTGCCGCGGGCGAGCGGCCGGCCTTGCTGTTGACCGACGTGCGCATGCCGGAAATGAACGGCACGGTCTTCGCCCGCGCCGCCAAAACGTACTTTCCGGCTCTCAAGATCATCCTGATGTCGGGAGATGCCGCCCCTGAGCTCGCGGCGCAGGAACAGATCGACGGCGCGACGTTCGAGCAGAAGCCCGTGTCACCGGCAGGGTTGTTGCGCGCGGTTCGCGCGCGCCTGGACGAGGTTTAGTTCAGGGTGCCCTTCAGCGCCTTGCCGGCGCTGAACCGCACCGTCTTGCGGCGCGGAATTCGGATCGTGCCGCCGGTCAGGGGATTGCGGCCCTTGCGGGCCTTGCGGATTGCGGTCTTGAAGGTGCCGAAGCCGACGAGGGTGACGGCATCACCCTGCTTCAGTGACTTCGTGATGGTGGCGAGCGTCGTCGCCACCATTTTCGATGCCAGAGATTTAGAGACGCCGGTGTCTTTGACGATGCGCGCGATCAGATCCCGGCGATTCATCTGTGCGGTCTGTGCTTCTGCGCCTACGCAGCGGCTTTGACGGTCAGCGATTCGATCGCCTTGTCGAGCGTCGCGTCCTTTGCCGCGGGCGGCTGGCCGAAATCGAGATCCGGCTGTTCGACGGCCACGTCGGGGGTGAGGCCCTTCTCGTGGATGGCGATGCTGGCCGGCGTCAGGTAGATCAGGTGCGTGAGCATCAGGCCGCTGCCGTCGGGCAGGCGGACCAGCTTCTGGCGGGCGGCGCGGCCGAGCGTGCGCTCGCCGATCAACTGCGCGCGCTTGTTGCCGGCCAGTGCGGACGCGAACACTTCCGCGCCGTTCGACGTGCCGTTGTCGGTGAGGATGACGGTGTTGATCGTGATCGCGCCGTCGCCGGCGCCGGCCGACACCGCTTCCTTCTCCTTGCCGCGATCCTGCCGGTAGACCAGCACGCCGCTCTTCACGAAGAGGCGCGCCGCGGCGAGTCCCGCGTCGACGTCGCCGAACGCGGTGCCGCGCACGTCGATGATCACGTTCTTGGCGCCGGACTTCGACAGCGAATTGATCTCGCTCTTGATTTGATCGGTGGTGCCCTTGGCGAACTCGGCGACGCGCAGGTAGCCCACGCCCGGCGCGGCGAGCCGTGATTTCACTGACACCGCCGGCAGGTCTTCGCGCGCGAGATCGATCTCGTGCGGCTCGGCGGCGTTGCCGCGCAGCACCGTGAGATGGACCTTGGTGCCCGGCTTGCCGCGGAGCAGGCGCTGGCCTTCATAGACTGTGACGTCGCGCGTCGACTGGCCGTCGATGGCGCGGATGTAATCACCGGGCATCAATCCCGCCTTCGCGGCAGGCGAGCCGTCGCGCGCGGCGATGACGCGGAGGTAGTACTGGCGCGTCAGCTCGAGGCCGGTCTGTCCCGGGCCGCCGAGGTCGCCCTTGTCGAGCACCTTGACCTGGTTGATGTCGAGATAGGCGCTATCCGGATCGAGACCGTCGGCCAGCCCGTGCATCGCGCCGTGCATGACCTTGTCGACGTTCACGGCTTCGACGTAGTTGTTGAGGATCAGCGAAATGACGTCTTCGAAGATGCGCAGGTACTGATAGCTGTCTTCACGCGCGATCGCCTTGCTCATGAACCCGCCGACGACGGCAAAGGCAATGACCGGCATCGACACGGCAAGAACGAGAACGCGCCCGCGAATCTTCATTGTCTACTCCTAACGCCTCGCCAGCCATTGTAGCGGGTCAACTGGGCGGCCGTCGATGCGGACCTCGAAATACAAGGCGGCTCCGCCGGATGGCCCGAGCCCGACGCGGCCAAGCGGCGCGCCCCGGCTGACGTTCGTCCCTGCGCTCACGGACGTGTCGAGCAGGTGGCCGTACAGGGTGAACGCCGAATTGCCGTGATCGAGAATCACCAGCGTCCCGAAGCCGCTGAACGGCGCCGCGTAGGCGACCGTGCCTTCGTGCACCGCCGTCGCCGCCGTCCCCTCGGCCGCCCCCACCTCTATGCCATTTCGGACGATGGAGGTGCCGAAACGGCCGGACGGCTGGCGTCCGAACTGCGCGGTGACGGGGCCGGCGATCGGCCACGGCAGATCGCCCTTGAACGGACGGATCGGCAGCGCCACGACCGACGATCCGGCGTCGGCGGTTGCGAGCGTCTCCTCGAGCTGAAGCTGCGCCTGCTGCAGCTCGACGACGTACTGCGCGGCGAGATCGCGCCGCTGATCGAGCTCCTCGATCAATCGATTCCTGGCGTTGACGGCGGCTTCCACCGCACGCCTCGCGGCGGCCGCCTCCTTCTGCAACGCCTCGACCTCGTCGTACTTCTGATCGAGCTCGTTGAGCGCGTCGCGCTCGGCGGCAAGCGTGCGGCGATGGGTCTCGAGGCGGACGCGATCCATTTCGGCGACCGCCGCCACGCCGCGGGCCATGCGGCCGAGCGCGCGCACGTCGTCCGAGGCGAGCAGCAGCTGCACGTAGCCGGCGCGGCCGTGCTTCGATAGCTCGACGAGGCGCTCCTTGACTCCCGCGGTTTGCGCGATGCGCGTCGCTTCGAGCGCCTTGAGCTGCTTCTCGGTGCGATCGCGATCGGCGGTCACCCGCGCCAGCGCCAGGTCCGTCTTGGCGACCTCCGCCTGCTTGATCTCGCGATCGATCTCGAGCCGGCGCAGCTCGCCGAACACGGTGCGCGCCTGCGCGGCGAGCCGATCCGCCTCGGCCTGCAGCCCCTTGATCCGCGCGTCGACGCGCGCCGCCTGCGACTTCGCGTCAGGAGGGCCTTGCGCGGCCAGGGCGGCGCCGAGTCCAAGGAGTAGAACGAACAGCTTCAATGCGCCGATTATACTGAGGGCGTGCGTGTGCTGGGTATCGACTACGGAGCGAGGCGCATCGGCCTTGCGCTCAGCGATGCCACTGCGACGCTCGCGTCACCATGGCGGCTGGTGCAGCGGCCGCCTTCCGAAGCCGAGACGCTTCGCCTCATGATCAAGGAAATCACCGCGCTCGCGGCAGACGATGACGGTCTCGAAGCCGTGGTCGTCGGCTGGCCGCGCCGCCTCGACGGATCGGCGACGGATCAGACGAAGTTCGTCGAGGCGTTCGCGCGCGGCATCGAGGCGCAGATTGCGATCCCGGTCGTGCTGCAGGACGAGCGCCTGACGAGCCACGAGGCGGAATCGCGGCTGGCGGCGCGCGAATCGGACTGGCGCAAACGCAAGGCCAAGCTCGACGCCGCGGCGGCCGCCATCATCCTGCAGGACTATCTCGACAGCCGGCCGGGATCAGGACCTGCCATCAGCGAGGACGGGTCGTCGTGACGGCCCGGACGGAGTCGAATGGTGCGTTGGATTAAGCGGCTGTTTCTCGTCGTCGTCTTGCTCGCGGTCGTCGCGGGCGCCGGCGGATGGTGGTTCTATCGTCAGGTCGTCGAGCCGTATCGCGGCTACGACGAGACCGAGGTGTTCGTCGAGATTCCGAACGGATCGGGTCCCGCGCGGATCGGCGACACGCTCGTCGAGGCCGGCGTCGTCAGGGATTCGACGACCTTCCGCACCGCGCTGCTCGTCAGCGGCCGCGCCCGCGCGCTCAAGGCCGGCGAGTATCGATTCACGCAACCGATGCACGCCCTGGATGTGATCGACAAGATCGCGCGCGGCGACGTCTACAAGCGGCTGCTGACGTTTCGCGAGGGCCTGTCGATTCCCGAGATGGCGCAGGTGTTCGAGGAGCGCGGTTTCGGAGCCGCGGCCGATTTCCAGAAGGCGGCGCTGAACGTCAAGCTGATCGCCGATCTCGATCCGGCGGCGCGCGATCTGGAAGGGTATCTGTTCCCGGAAACCTACTCGCTGCCGCGCCACACACCGGCGAGTGATGTCGTGGCGCAGATGGTCGCCGGATTCAAGGACGCGTTGTCGCCCGAGATGCGCACCGCCACTGCAGCCGCGCGCCTCAGCGTCCGCGAGCTGGTGACGCTCGCGTCGCTGGTGGAGAGGGAAACCGGCGCCGGCGCTGAGCGGCCGCTGGTCGCCGCCGTGTATCGCAATCGCCTGAGAATCCGCATGCCGATGCAGGCGGACCCGACCGTGATCTACGCGCTACAGAAGGCGGGCCAGTACAACGGCAACCTCACGCGCGAGCACCTGCGCGGGTTCGACTCGCCGTACAACACCTATCGATACGCCGGCCTGCCCCCCGGACCGATCGCGGCGCCGGGACAGGCGTCGTTGCAGGCCGCTGCCAGTCCCGCGGACGTCGAGTACCTGTATTTCGTGAGCAAGAACGACGGCACGCACGTGTTCGCGTCAACGCTCGCCGAGCACAACCGCAACGTCTTTACCTGGCAGGTCGAGTACTTCAGGAAACAGCGGCAGGCGCGTTAGCGCTCATTCCATTTCAGTTTCTGGCGCAGCACCTCGAAGTAGCTGCGCGTCGTCGATCGGATCAGCCGTAACGGGCGCTCCGACTTCGCGATCGCGATCTCATCGCCTTCGTGCAGGCCGAAGCCGGTCTGGCCGTCGACGGTGACGTAGACTTCGTCGCCGGCGTTCGAGCTCGTCGAGCGCACGCGCACCTCGCGTTCGGTGGGAATCACGATCGGGCGGTTGGTGAGCATGTGCGGCGCAATCGGCGTGAGCACGAGCGCGTCCATCGAGGGATGCACGATTGGTCCGCCGGCGGCCAGGTTGTACGCCGTCGATCCGGTCGGCGTCGCCACGATCAAGCCATCCGCCTTCACCGTGGTCACAAACTGATCGCCAACCGACACCGACAGCTCGATCATGCGCGACAGCGCCGTGCGCGTGAACACCACGTCGTTGAGGGCCATGTGCGAGAGCGGCGCCCGTCCCTGCCGTGTCGCCGTCGCGCGCAGCATCATGCGCAGATCGTGCGTGGCCCGGCCGTTGAGCACGGCCTCGAGCGAGCTGTGGATTTCAGGGCGGGTGATCTCGGTCAGGAATCCGAGCGAGCCAAAATTCACTGCGAGGATCGGAATGTCGCGGCCGCTCTCGGCGATCGCCTTCGCCATCGCCAGCAGCGTGCCGTCGCCGCCGAGCACCAGGACGACGTCAACCTGCGCCGGCAGCTGTTCGCGTTCGGCCACCTTGCGATCGGCGCCGTCAACGAGCTCCGCCGCTTCGGTGGTCCACACCGCGTCCACGCCGCGCCGGCGCAGCCAGGCGGAGACGTCGGCGAGCGTCTCGCGCGCTTCGACCAGCTTCGGTTTGACCGCAATGCCTATGCGCATCTGAGATGCATCAGAAACTCGGTGTTGCCGTGGGCGCCGGTAATTGGCGAGTCGATCAGCCCGAGGCGTTCCAATCCTACTTCAGCCGCCGCGGCGGTCACGTCGGCGACCACTCGCGCATGCACGGCCGGATCGGTGACGAGGCCGCCCTTGCCGACGTCCTTGCGGCCGGCCTCGAACTGCGGCTTCACCAGCGCCACGATCTCTGTCGGCCGCGCCACCAGCGCCGGCAGGACTGGGAAGATGTGTTTCAGCGAGATGAACGACACGTCGATGCTGACCCGCGTGATGGCGCCGCCGGCGTCGGGCAGGTCGCCCGGCTGCAAGTGCCGCGCATTGGTGTTCTCGATCACCGTGACGCGCCGATCGCTGCGGACTTTCCAATGCAGCTGACCGTGCCCGACGTCGAGGGCGATCACGTGCCGCGCGCCGCGCTGCAGCCAGACGTCGGTGAAGCCGCCGGTCGACGCGCCGACATCGAACGCAATCCGGCCGGTGGCATCGATGGCAAAGCTGTCGAGCGCCGCGGCGAGCTTGATGCCGCCGCGGCCGACCCACGGGTGATCCGGGCCGATGACCCGGATGTCGGCATCGATCGGCACCAGGGTGCCGGCCTTGGCAGCGCCGTGACCGTCGACGTCGATCTGCCCCGCCAGGATCAGCGCGCGCGCCTTCTCGCGCGACTCGACGAGGCCCTTCTCGACGAGGAGCGTATCGAGCCGCTGTCGTTTCGGTGATTTCAAGCCCGTCGCCCGTCAGCCCGCAAGCCCTTAGGTTTTTCGCTCAATGATCCAACTCGCGATGTCAGCGAGGCGGGAATCAACAAGGCCAGCGCGGTCGAGCGCGGCTCGCGCCTTGATGTTGCATTCGGCCGCGAGCTCCTTCGATCGATCGAGTCCGAAAAATGCCGGATACGTCGGCTTGCCGGCCGCGCGATCCTTGCCCGCGGTCTTCCCGAGCGTCGTTGCCGATCCTTCTTCGTCGAGGATGTCGTCGACGATCTGAAACGCGAGCCCGATTTCGGTGCCGTATTGATCGAGCGTGGCGAACAGCGTCTCGGTGGCGCCGCCCATGACCGCGCCCGCCGCCACCGACGCGCGAATCAGCGCGCCGGTCTTTCGCGCGTGCATGTCGCGCAGTCCCTCCGGGGTCAGCGCGTCCGGTTCCCGGTTCCCGGCTCCCGGTTCCCGGCCGATCGCAGAAAGATCAATCGCCTGGCCGCCGACCATGCCGGCCGCGCCGGCCGCGTCGGCGACCAGTGACAGCACCGTGAGCTTTCGCGTCATCAGCGTCGGGTGATGGCCCTGGGGCTCGCGCGTCAGGAGCCGGAACGCTTCGGCCTGCAACCCGTCGCCGGCGAGCACCGCCATGCCTTCGCCGTGCACCACGTGCGACGTCGGCCGCCCGCGCCGCAGGTCGTCGTCGTCCATCGACGGCAGGTCGTCGTGGATGAGCGAATAGGTGTGGATCATTTCGATGGCGCACGCCGCCGGCATCGCGGCGTCGCGGGCCGCGGCTTCGGAGGCGCCGATCGCCTGCGCGACCCCTTCAGCGCTCGCGAGGACAAGCAGCGGCCGCAGCCGCTTGCCGCCGCCGAGCAGGCTGTAGCGCATCGCCTCGACGAGGACCGGTGGCACGGCCGGGGCCTTGGAAAGAAATCCTTCGAGTGCGGACTCGACTTCCTTGCGGCGCGCCGCGAGGTAGGTCTCGAAATTCATTCGTCTTCGTCGTCGGGGAGCCGGAGCGAGGCCGGCGCCGGCGTCAGCTCGCCGCGCTCGTTGACGATCTCGATGCGGCGCTCGGCTTCCTCGAGGCGCGAATGGCAGAAACGCGAGAGTTGCACGCCGCGCTCGTAGAGCTCGAGCGATTTCTCGAGGGCGAGGTCGCCCTCTTCGAGTCTCTTGACGATGGTTTCGAGCTCGGCGAGGGCCGCCTCGAAATCTTTGATAGTCGGGTCACTCAATTTGTTGTCTTCCGCCCCTCCGGGGCGTCGCGACCGCGTCGCGATCGGCGGTCACTGCGTCTACGGTGGCGTCGAATGCCCCGCGCTCGAGGGTCACGCTGACCCGGTCTCCTGATTTCAACGTCGATGCGTCACGAATGATACGCGTTCGCGAGGCGTCCCAGGTCACGGAGTAACCGCGGCCGAGAACGGCCAGCGGACTCAAGCCGTCAATCCGCGCGGCCAGCGCGCCCATCCGCGATTGCGCGCGGCTGATCCGCCGCCGGACCGCGGCCTGCAACAGGCCGTCGCGCGCTACGAGACGCGTGCGGACGGCGGCGAGCCGGTGCCGCGGATCGAACTGATCGAGCGATCGGCGAAGGACGTCATGGCGGCGCGTGCGGCGGGTCAAGCCCTGTCCGATGCGCTGCCGCAGCGCCGCCGCCAGCTCCGAGACGTGACGGCCGCCGACCGCGAGGCGGCCCTCGAATCCGCCGAGGCCGGGCCGCGCTTCGAGGGTGTGGAGGCGCTGTTCCATGCGCCGCAGGCGGTGGTGCATCGCCGCGTCGAGACGCTCGCCGATCCGGTCGATGTGCGCGAAGAACTCGTCCTTGCGCCGCACCACCAGCTCCGCGGCCGCGGACGGCGTCGGCGCGCGCAGGTCCGCGACGAAATCACAGATGGTGAAATCAGTTTCGTGGCCGACGCCGGAAATGACCGGCACGGGAGACGCGACGATCGCGCGCGCCAGCACTTCTTCGTTGAACGCCCACAGGTCTTCGAGCGATCCGCCGCCGCGCGCGACGATGATCACGTCCACGGCCTCGATGCGCGCGACCTTGCGGATCGCGTGCGCGACTTCCCGCCCCGCGCCCTCGCCCTGCACGCGCGTCGGTGAAATCACCAGGTGCGCGTTGGGATACCGCCGGCGCAGCACGCGAATCATGTCGCGCAGCGCCGCGCCATCGATCGAGGTGACCAGGCCGATGCGGCGGGGCAGCGCCGGTAGCGGCCGCTTGCGCGACTGTTCGAACATCCCCTCGGCGGCGAGCTTCTTCTTCAGCTGCTCGAAGGCCTGCTGCAGGGCGCCAAGGCCCTTCGGCTCCATGTGCTCGCAGAGGATTTGATACTCGCCCTTCGGATCGTAGACGCTGATCTTGCCGCGGGCCACGACCTTCAGGCCGTCCTCGGGCTTGAACTTCAGGTAGCGCACCGCCGAGCGGAACATCACCGCTTTGATCTGCGACGCGCCGTCCTTGAGGGTGAAGTACAGATGGCCCGTGTTCCAGACACGGGCATTTGAAATCTCACCTTCCACCCATACGGTATGTAGCTGGTTTTCGAGCAGATCGCGGATGGTGGCGTTCAACTCGGACACGCTCAGCACCACACGCCCGGGGGTTCCAGAGGTGCCAGGGGTTCCAGAGGGTTCCAGGGGTTTGGTGCCAGGTGTTCCAGGCGTTCCGTGTGCCAACGGTCGCGCAACCGCTGGAACCTCTGGAACCTGTGGAACTGATGGAACCCGACCCGTGGAACCCGTTGGAACTCCTGGAACCCTTGGAACCTTCGGAGAGTCATCGTCAAAAGGGAGTCGGCTCATGTGCGCGCCGCCGACACCGCGTCGGTGATCTCTTTAAGCTGATCTTCTGTGAGCGAGAGGCGGGTGATTCCGGTCGCGCGCCCGTTGGCTTCGTCGACGTCGATGACGACGCCATGCATTTTCGGATCGCCGCTCGCCGTTTCGAATCGCGCCGGCAATCCCGACACGAAGCGCCCGATGCTCGCGGCCTTTTCGATACCGATCACGCCGTCGTGCGGGCCGGTCATGCCGACGTCGGTCAGGCACGCCGTGCCGCCGGCGAGGATCCGTTCATCGGCGGTCTGCACGTGCGTATGCGTGCCGATCACGGCCGTCACCATGCCATCGAGGTAATAGGAGAGCGCGATCTTTTCCGAGGTCGTCTCCGCGTGCACGTCCACGAAGATCACCTGCGCGCCGTCGCCGCGCACCCGGGCGATTTCGCGCTCGGCGGCGCGAAACGGGTCGTCGATGGCGTGCAGGAACACGCGCCCCATCACGTTGATCACGCCGACGCGCACGCCGTTCTTCGCGGCGACGACGTAGGAGCCCGCGCCGGGCGTACCCTCCGGATAATTCGCGGGCCGCAGCAATCGCGGCTCGTTGCCGATGAACTCGAGCGTCTCGCGCTTGTCCCACACGTGATTGCCGGTGGTGATGACATCGACGCCCGACGACAGGATCTCGAGCATGTTCTCGCGCGTGATGCCGGCGCCGCCGGCCGCATTCTCGCCGTTGGCAATCACCAGGTCCGCGCCGTGGTGAGTGGCCAGCGCGCGGACGTGCCGCCGAATCAGATCGCGGCCCGGGCGGCCGACGATGTCGCCGAGGAACAGCAGCTTCATCCGCGTGACGGGGTGTCGATGGGAACGATCAGGCCGGCGCCGCGCCGCTCCTTGATGCGCGGCAGCACGACGCGCAATTCGCCGTTGGCGAGCCGGGCGCGCGCCTGCGAGCCGTCGATGGCGGCGCTGATCTTCACGGCGCGCGCGAAGCGACCGAAATCGCGCTCGACCAGGTGATAACTGGCGGGCCCGCGCTTCGACAGATCGGGCCGTTCTTTTTCGCCGACGATCAGCAGGACCCCGGCCTTGAAGAGGATGCGGATCGCCTCCGGGCCCACGCCCGGCAGATCGAGCACGATCTCCACGGTCTTCTCGGTCTCGAAGACGTCGACGACCGGCATGCACTCGCCGGCGACGACATGCCGGCGGTCCGCCCGGCCCTTGGCGAGGTCATCGAGCAGGCGATGGACGTCCTCGGCGAGATCCGCCGGTTGGTCCATCGATCCCGAGGAAAACGCCGCCATCCAGCCATTCTAATCAGGGATCGGGGATCAGGGATCAGGGATCAGGGGTTCCTCAGGCAGCATAACATTCGCGTAAGGCTCAATTTCCGTAACCACTTAGGCCTGCCAGGCATCATATGAGTGTAAATCACTAAAGTTTGATGCTTGACATACACTCAATAGTGATTCGATACTGGAAATCGTTCCGCCTTCGCGCCTAGCGCTCGGGCGAGACAGGCCTCTGGAGGGCTTCAGGCAAATGAGTAAAGGAAGAGTCATCGGAATCGACCTGGGCACGACCAACTCGGTCGTCTCGGTCATGGAAAACGGCCAGCCGGCCGTCATCGTCAACCAGGAGGGCGCGCGCACCACGCCGTCCGTCGTGGGCTTTGGCAAAGACGGCGAACGGCTCGTGGGCCAGGTCGCGAAACGACAGGCGGTGACCAATCCGGAGAACACCGTGTTCTCGGTGAAGCGATTCATGGGCCGCAAGGTCGACGAGGTCACGGAAGAAACCCGGCGCGTGCCGTACGCCGTGGCCGCCGGCAGCAACGGCGAGGCGCGCATCTCGGTGCGCGGCAAGCAGTATTCGCCGCCCGAGATCTCCGCAATGGTCCTGCAGAAGCTCAAGCAGGCGGCGGAAGACTATCTCGGTGAGAAGGTCAGCGACGCGGTCATCACTGTGCCGGCGTACTTCAACGACGCGCAGCGCCAGGCCACCAAGGACGCCGGCCAGATCGCCGGCCTCAACGTGCTGCGCATCGTCAACGAGCCGACGGCGGCGGCGCTCGCCTACGGCCTCGATCAGAAAAAAGACGAGACCATCGCGGTGTTCGACCTCGGCGGCGGCACCTTCGACATCTCCGTGCTCGAAGTGGGTGAAGGCGTGGTCGAAGTGAAATCGACCAACGGCGACACGCATCTCGGCGGCGACGACTTCGATCAGCTGGTCGTCGAGTGGATGATCGCGGAGTTCAAAAAGAGTGACGGCATCGACCTCGGCAAGGACCGGATGGCGCTTCAGCGCCTGAAGGAAGCGGGCGAGAAGGCGAAGATCGAGCTGTCGTCGGTGATGGAGACCGAGATCAACCTGCCGTTCATCACGGCGGACGCGTCCGGCCCCAAGCACTTGGCGATGAAGCTGACGCGCGCGAAGCTCGAGTCGCTGGTCGAACCGCTCGTGCAGCGCACGCTCGGGCCGCTCAAGCAGGCGCTCGCGGACGCCGGCCTCAAGCCGTCGGACGTCGATGAAGTCGTGCTGGTCGGCGGCTCGACGCGCATGCCCCGCGTGCAACAGGTCGTGAAGGAATATTTCGCGAAAGAGCCGCACAAGGGCGTCAACCCTGACGAAGTCGTCGCCATCGGCGCGGCGGTGCAGGGCGGCGTGCTCTCGGGCGAGGTGAAAGACGTGCTGTTGCTGGACGTCACCCCGCTGTCGCTCGGCATCGAGACGCTGGGCGGCGTGACGACGGTGCTGATCCCGCGCAACACCACCATCCCGACGAAGAAGAGCGAGATCTTCTCGACGGCGACCGACAACCAGACCAGCGTGGACGTCCACGTGCTGCAGGGCGAGCGTTCCCTGGCGCGCGACAACCGCACGATGGGACGGTTCCAATTGACCGGACTGCCGCCGGCCCAGCGCGGGATGCCGCAGGTCGAGGTGACCTTCGACATCGACGCCAATGGCATCGTCAACGTCATGGCGGCCGACAAGGCCACGGGCAAGGAGCAGAAGATCACGATCACCGGCGCGAGCGGTCTTGCGAAAGACGAAGTCAATCGCCTGGTGAAGGAAGCGGAAGCGAACGCTGCGGAAGACACCAAGCAGCGCGAGGAAGTGGATGCGCGTAACCGCGCCGAAGCCGAGGCCTATCAGGCGGCGCAGGCCGCGAAAACAGGGAACCGGGAACCGGGAGCCGGGAACCGTCCGGAGAACCCCGACGACGCCGCGAAAGACGGCGAAGTCGTCGACGCGGAGTTCGCGGAAGCGAAGTAAGCGAGAGGACGGAGAGGCGGGTCTTTAGACCCGCCTGTTTCTTAGCGGAGGTCGACGACGACCTTGAAGTCGGGGAGGTTCCACTGGACGAGGTTGTTCTTCACCTCTTCCATCGCGACCCGCTCGGCCTTGATGGCCTTGACTATCGGCAGCGGCTCCTCGGCCTGGTCGAGGCGCGGGCGGGCGCCGCGGCGCAGCTGCTTCGCGCGAAGCGCGGCCACGTCGACGTAGAGAAAGCGGCTTTCGATCGGCGTCGCCTTCGGGTGAATGATCGGCGCGTCGTCGTCGGTGGCGGCGTTGCCTGCCGGGTCCACCTGCGGGATTTCAGCTTCTGACATAGCTTCCCAGTATACCCGTCCAGCTCCGGGGCAACAATGGAACAAATCCCGCGCCCTGCCGTCTTTGGTTTTTAGATGATCGAACTGATTGCGCTGGCAGGGCTCGCGATCGCCGGTCTGGCGGTGGCGTCGGTGATCGGCGTCGTCTTTTTGCTTGTCAAGATCGTCTTTTGGGCCGTTTTCCTGCCTTTCCGCCTCCTTTTGAAGCTGCTATGGCTGCCGTTTGGCCTGGCGATGGGGGCCATGAGCCTCGCGGCCGGCGCGGCGATCATTCCGATCGTCCTGATGGTCGGCGTGGTGGTCGCGGTCCTTGGCACCATCGCCGCGGTCCTCGCGCTGCTCGTGCCGGCCATCCCGTTCGTGCTGCTCGGATTCATCGTCTGGGCCATCGTCAAAGCGAATCGCCCGGCGGCCGCCTAGCAACGACATCCCATACAATTCGCGGGCATGGAGACACCGCTGACTCCGCTGGAGTTCATGCGACGGACCCGCAAGCTGTACGCGAATCGCGAAGGCGTCGTTGACGGTCCGGATCGCTGGACCTACGGGGATTTCTTCGAGCGGTGCGATCGCTGGTCGTCGGCGCTGCAGCGCCTGGGCGTGAAGCCGGGCGACCGCGTCGCCTATGTCGCGCCAAACACGCACGCGCAGCTCGAGTCGTTCTACGCCGTGCCGCAGCTCGGCGCGGTGCTCGTGCCGATCAACTTCCGCCTGGTCGCGGACGACTTCCGGTATCTCATCCAACACAGCGGCGCCACGGTCGTGTGCGCGGGCGCCGATCACATCGCCGCCGTCGATTCGATTCGATCGGATCTGAAGGACGTCGTCCACTTCGTCTCGCTCGACGGCAATGCTCAATCGGCGCGGAGCGCGGGCCAGAATAAGACCTGGCTCGATTACGAGACGCTTCTTCAGGATGCGAACGCGAGCTTCGCGAGTCCCGCCATTGGCGAACGCGACCTGCTCACCATCAACTACACCAGCGGCACGACGTCGCGGCCGAAGGGCGTGATGATCACGCACCGCAACGCGTGGGTGAATTGCGTCGGCATGCTCACGCACACGCCGATGACGCCGGCCGACGTCTATCTGTGGACGCTGCCGATGTTCCATGCCAACGGCTGGACGTTCACGTGGACGGTGACCGCCGCGGGCGCCAAACACATCTGCCTGCCGAAGTTCGACGCTCCGGCGATTTTCAAGATCGCGGCGGAGGAGAAGGTCACCCGCATGTGCGCGGCGCCGACGGTGTTGATCATGCTCGCCAACGCGCCGGCCGAGGCGAAGGCGCTGGCGCCGAAAGGCGTCGGCGTGATGACGGCGGGCGCGCCGCCGGCCGCGGTGACGATTCAGCGGATCGAGGACGAGCTCGGGTGGTCGGTCATCCAGATCTACGGCCTCACCGAAACGGCGCCGGCGATCAGCATCTGCGAGCCGCGGCCCGAGCATCAGTTGCTGGCGAAGGCCGACCGCGCGACGATCAAGGCGCGGCAGGGCGTCGAGCTGATCACGTCGGGCGAGCTGCGCGTCGTCGACGAGCACGGCCGCGACGTTCCCGCCGACGGCAAGAGCCCGGGCGAAATCATCGCGCGCGGCAACGTCATCATGGCGGGCTACTACAACGATCCCGAGGCCACCGAGAAGTGCATGGGCGGCGGCTGGTTCCACACCGGCGATGCCGCGGTGGTGCATCCGGACGGCTACGTGCAGATCACGGATCGGCTGAAGGACGTGATCATCAGCGGCGGCGAGAACATCTCATCGGTCGAAGTCGAAGCAATGTTGCTGCGCCACGACGCGATCCAGGAAGTCGCCGTGGTCGGCGTGCCGCACGAGAAGTGGGGCGAGGTGCCGCACGCGTTCGTGGTGTTCAAGGCCGGACAGTCGGCGACCGGCGAGGTCCTGCGCCAGTTCTGCCGCGACCACCTGGCGCACTTCAAGGTGCCGCACGCATTCACGCCGGTCACCGAGCTGCCGAAGACCGCGACGGGAAAGATTCAGAAGTTCGTGTTGCGAAAGGGCCGCGCGAACATCACCGCGCAATAAAACGGGCCGGCAGCAGCGACCACGCGCCGAACATCGCCGCCATCACAATCGCCGGCCACACGCCGATCGTGAATCGCGAGAAACCGGTCGCGAGTAGCGCCGTGAGCAGCAGGCAGCCGTGCACCGTCAGCGACGACACCGCCGCGATCGTGAACTGCGGCGGCAACTGCGGCATGGCGATCGCAGCGTAGAGTCCGACCAACGCCATCGCCAGCGTCCAGATCGCCACGATCGTCATCACCCATTGCATGTAGCGGACGCGTTCCGACCCGTCAAACACGAAGGGTGCATCGGGCTCCAGCGAGAATGCCAGCTCCTCGAACGGCATCGGCCGATGCGACCTGATGAACGAGTTCAGCGCCGCCGCGCGATCGGGATGGCGCAGCCGATCGATCGTCCAGAGCGACTGGTAGTTCATGGCCGTCAGCATCGCGAAGGCGATCGGCGCCCGCCTGATTCGCGCCGCCGCCGCCGCGCCGAGCGTTGCGGTCTGTCGCGATTCGTCGAGGCCCGGCATCAGTGCGCGCGATCGATCGACGCACCCGCCTTGCAGGCAGGTCTCGTAATACATCACCAGCACGGCGCGCACGTCGGGAGGCGCGGTTGCGAGGAAGGCGCGGATCGGCGCGTAATCGGTCTGCAGATGCTCGTCAAGCGCCGCACGAACCCGATCGCTCGACAGCGGCGCCGCTGGGGCGTCGATCAGCGCCGCCTTCGCGAACAGGTGGCGGCCCATCAGGCTCGATGGCGCGCCGGCATGCACGACCGGCGCGGCCGCCTGTTCGGCGCCGACGATCACCAGGAACGGCGCCAGCGCGGCGACGAAGAACAGCGAGGGTTGCGAACCGCGCAGCTTGTGGCGCTGGTAGAGCACCATCAGCAACATCACCGGCAGCAGCGCGAAGGCGGTGCGCCGCACCGTGGCGTTGAGGCCGGCAGCCGTCGCGACGAGCACCATCCAGTGCCAGGTCGGGTGATACGCGAAGCGCACGCCGAACGCGAGAAAGACCACGAGCAGCGACAGGAAGAGCGACTCCGACAGGATTGACGCATGGAAGTCGCGGATCTGCGGCAGCGCCATCGATCCGGCCACCACCGCGACGGCGAGCCACGTGCTACGCGTCAGCCGGACGATCTCGCGGCCCAGGAGGGCCAGCGCCGCACCGAACAGGATCGGTTGCGCCACGATTGCGCCGCGCACGCCGAACACCTTCAGGAAGAACGGGTAGCCGAGCGGCACGATCGGCGAGACGTTGAGATAGTGAACCGAATCGGGTGTCGTGAACGGTCCGGCCGGATTGGTCCCCAGGCAATACGCGACATAGGCGGCGCAGAGCGTGAAGACGATCACCATCAGGCGATCGGCGGGGCCTCGGTGTGAAAGGACGTGTCGCGCTGATAGGCATCGGCCGCCCGCAGCAGCGTCGCTTCGTCGAACGCGCGGCCCGTCAACTGGAGCCCGATCGGCAGCGTCGACGACGAGAAGCCGCAGGGCAGGCTGATCGACGGCAGGCCCGTAAGGTTGGCGCTGACCGTGAAGATGTCATTCAGATACATCTGCACCGGATCGCTCGTCTTCTCGCCGAACTTGAACGCCGGCGTCGGCGTCGTCGGTGTCGCCACGACGTCGACGTGCTCGAACGCGCGCTGGTAGTCCCGCAGCAGCAACGTGCGGACCTGCTGCGCCTTCAGGTAATACGCGTCGTAATACCCCGCGCTCAGCACGTAGGTGCCGAGCATGATGCGGCGCTTCACTTCAGGGCCGAAGCCCTGCTCGCGCGTGCGCTCGTACATCTGCAGCAGCGTGCCGTCGTTCTCGACCTTCGCGCGCAGCCCGTAACGCACGCCGTCGTATCGCGCGAGGTTCGACGACGCTTCGGCGGTGCAGATCAGGTAGTAGACCGGGATGCCGTACGGCGCGTGCGGCAGATCGATGTCGACCAGGCTCGCGCCGCGCGCCGCCAGCGTCGCGAGCGCGGCCTCGAATGCCTCGAGGATGGCTCCGTCAACGCCTTCGCCAAGAAATGCGCGCGGCACGCCGATGCGCAGCCCCTTGACGTCGCCGCTCAGCGCCGTGGTCAAGTCGGGCATCGGCTCCGGCGCCGAGGTCGAATCGTGTCGATCGAAACCGCCGATCACCGAGAAGACGAGCGCCGCATCGTCCACCGTCGTCGCGAACGGACCGATCTGATCGAGCGATGAGGCAAACGCCAGCAGCCCATATCGCGACACCCGGCCGTAGGTCGGCTTGAAGCCGACGATGCCGCAGAGTCCGGCCGGCTGCCGGATCGATCCGCCGGTATCGGAGCCGAGCGCGAGCGGCACCACGCGCGCCGCCACCGCCGCCGCGGAACCGCCGCTCGATCCGCCGGGTGTGCGCGTCACATCCCACGGATTCTTCGATGGCCCGAGCGCGGAATTTTCCGTCGACGAGCCCATCGCGAACTCGTCGAGATTGGTCTTCCCGACGACGATCGCGCCGGCGCGTTCGAGACGCTCGACCACCGTGGCGTTGTACGGCGGCACGAAGCCGGCCAGGATCTTCGAGGATGCCGTCGTCGGCACGCCGACGGTGCAGATGTTGTCTTTGATTGCGATCGGCACGCCGTGCAGCGGCCCGGTCGACTTGCCGGCCGCGTCGAGCGTCCGCGCCCGATCGAGCGCGCGCTCGGCGATCACGGTGTTGAAGGCCGACAGTTTCGGCTCGAGCGTCTTGATGCGGTCGAGCGATTGCTCGCAGGCCGCCAGCGCCGTCGTCTTACCATCCCGAATCTGTTTTGCGAGTTCACTGGCGCTCATGACGGCCGTTACTTAGCCTGTCTCGCCGGAGCTTTAGCGAAGGCGGACGGTACTTTGAAGAGGCCCGCCTCGAGCGCCGCATCCGGCGCGTTGCCCAGCAGCTCCGGCCGCGACAGTGTTTCGGCCGCCACGTCGTCTCTGTCCACCGGACGGTTGAGCACCTGCGAGGTCGGCGCGACACCGGTGGTGTCGAGGCCGCGAATCTGTTCGACGTAGGTCAGGATGTCGCCGAGCTGGCGCGTGAACAGGTCAAGCTCCTCGGCGCTGAGCTCGAGGCGCGCCAGATCGGCGATGCGCTGCACATCCTGTCGACTGAGGTTAGACACGATCCTTGGAGAATAACAAATAAAAGTCCCCTTCATCGAGCAGCCAGCAGTCACCCGTGAATCCGCTCGCGGCCACCTGGGCCCGCAGCGCGGGGACGGCGGTCGCGCGGTCGTAGCGTATCGACAGGTGATAGAGGACGAGGCTCTTGACGTTGGCGCGCCTGCCGACGTCGATCGCCTCTTCGGTCGTCGCATGGATCGGCTCGCGCCGGTCGGGCTCGTTCAGGAACGTCGCGTCGTGGACGAGCACGTCCGCGTTGGTGACGAGCGCGGGATCGATCGGCATCGCATCGCCGGAGTGCGCGAAGAGAATGTGTCGCGTGTCCTCGAGCAGATCGTCCCGCGTGCCCTGTCGCGCGGCCGCTTCGATGTCCGCCTGCGGGAGCGACGCGAACTCCGGTTTCAGGTGTTTGCGTGTCTCGACGACGCGATAGCCGAGCGCGACCTCATTGGCCGTGTGGCGCACGCCGATGGCTTCGAGGTACTTGTTCTTGCCGAGTGCGACCGCCGTCCCCGGCGTGGCGGCGATCCAATTGAGAGGGAAGACGACGCCGGCGTAGGCGCGGCCAAGCCACTCTCGAACCGCCTGGACACCGACGGAACCGTCCGGGAAGACAATGGTCAAAGGCTTCTCGGTGGCGCCCTTGCCGAAGCGCCGCGCGGCGATTAATCCGGGAAGGCCGAGCACGTGATCGGAATGACCATGCGTGATCGCCAGCGTGGACGGCGAGAAGACGTTCGAGCCGAGCGCGATCTGCAATCCCTCGCCGGCATCAACCAGCAACTGCAACGGCCGGTGCCACAGCCAGTTGGCATACATGCCGCGGCTGAAACCGCGCATCGTCTCCTGCATCTCACCTATTGTCTGTTGAAGTCCTGGTTCGCTTTTCTACGGTCTCTAGGTTCCAAATACCCATGAGCTTCTCTATGACCACTGCCCGCACCTCCACCAAAACGCCCCGGATATTCGTCTTTTGTTCGCTGACCGCGCTGGTTTCGATCGGCGCGGCTTGCGGTGGCGGCGGCGGTCAGCAACAGCGCCCGGGGGGCGGACCTCCCGGCGGGGGCCCGCCACCCATGCCGGTGGAGATCGTCACGCTCGCCGCGAAGCCGGTGGAGCAATCGTCGGAGTACGTCGCGTCGCTCAAGTCGCGGCGCTCGAGCACCATCCAACCCGAAGTGGAAGGCTTCGTGACCCGGATCGCGGTGCGGTCGGGTCAGAACGTTGCGCAGGGCGCGGTGCTGTTCGAGATCGATTCGGCGCCTGAGCAGGCGGCGCTCGCGTCGCTGCAGTCGATGCGGCCGATGCGCGAGTCCGACGTCGAGTTCGCGCGGCAGCAGGTGGCGCGCAACAAGACGCTGATGACGGCGGGCGCGATCAGCCAGCGCGAAGTCGAGCAATTCGAGGCGCAGCTGCGCGCGGCCGATGCGCAGTTGAAGGCGCTCGACGAGCAGCTTCGCCAGCAGCGCAGCCAGCTCAGTTACTACCGCGTCACCGCGCCGATTGCGGGCACGGTCGGCGACATTCCGGTCAACACCGGCGATCGCGTCACGCGCTCGACCGTGCTCACGACCGTCGATGAGAACGACGTGCTCGAGGTCTACATCCACGTCCCCGTGCAGCAGGCGACGCTGTTGAAGCCCGGGCTGCCGGTGCGGATCGTCGACGATCGCGGCCAGGTGCTGGCGACCAACCGGATCACCTTCG
>JAYWEJ010000053.1:0-13501 GCA_043779345.1 Acidimicrobiia bacterium
GGGAACGGCTGTCGGACCAGGAACTCCTTCTCGATGCCGAGGTCCCGGCCGACGGCGCGGACTTCATCCTTGAAGAGCTCGCGGAGCGGCTCGACCAGCTTGAACTTCATGCCCTCCGGCAAGCCGCCGACGTTGTGATGGCTCTTGATCGTGGCGGAGGGGCCGCGCACCGACACCGACTCGATGACGTCGGGATACAGCGTGCCTTGCGCCAGGAACTCGAAGTCGCCGAGCTCCGCGGCCTTGTCGTTGAAGACGTCGATGAAGGTCCGGCCGATGATCTTGCGCTTCTGCTCCGGATCGGTGATGCCGGCGAGGCGATCCAGGAACGTGTTGCCGGAGTCGACGTGATGCACCGGCAGCTGCAGTTTCTTGTAGCGTTCGACGACCTGCCGCGCCTCGTTGAGACGGAGCAAGCCGTTGTCGACGAAGATGCATTGCAGGCGATCGCCGATGGCCTTGTGAATGATCGACGCCGCCACCGTTGAGTCGACACCGCCAGACAGGCCGCAGACGACGCGGCCGTTGCCGACCTGCGCCTTGATGCGCGCGGTCGCTTCGTCGATGAACGATGCAATCGTCCAGTCGCCGGTGCAGCCGCAGACGTCGAACGCGAAATTACGAAGCAGCTCCCTGCCGCGATCGGTGTGCGCGACCTCGGGGTGGAAAAGCAGCGCGTAATAGCCGCGCTCGGGAGCTTCCATCACCGCCACCGGCGCGTTGTCGCTGCTGGCCGCGACCGCGAATCCCGGCGGCGCGGCGGAGACGAAGTCGCCGTGGCTCGCCCACACTTTCATTTCGTCCGGCATGCCCTTCAACATCCGCGACGCGATCGCCGTGTCACGGCGGACGAGTGCGTGGCCGAACTCACGATGGCCGGAGCGCGCGAGCGTGCCGCCGAGCATGTGCGTCATCAGCTGCATGCCGTAGCAGACGCCGAGCGTCGGCACGCCGAGCTCGAGCACGGCGGAATCGATGTGTGGCGCGCCCTCTTCATCAACACTGCTCGGCCCGCCGGACAGGATGAGGCCGATCGGCTGTTTGGCCTTGATGGCGGCGAGCGGCGTGTTGAACGGCAGGATTTCGCAGTAGACGGACAGCTCGCGCAGGCGCCGCGCGATCAGCTGTGTAAACTGCGAGCCGAAATCGAGGACGAGTATCGTTTGGTGCGCCATTAATGTCGTGTCGCGCTGCGCGCGCTTTTCGCTTTCTCGCGCTCCGCGCGCTTTTTTGCTTTCTCGCGCTCCGCGCGACGGCTTACGCGAATGTTGGAGTAGGGTTGGTATTATAGCGTGTGATGGCGTATTTCTTCGCGCTGCTTCTCGCCGTGTTCCAGGCGCCGGCAGCAACCCCGCAGGCGGTCCTCGACGCGCGCTGGGTGACCGCCTTCGAAACGCCGGCGTCGGCCTCGCCCGGCTTTGATGCGACAACCGCGTATGTCCCGCTCAAAGGCGGCCAGCTGGTGGCCGTCGATCTCAATCGCGGCACGATTCGCTGGAGCCTCGAGGTCGTGACGCCATTTACTCCGGCGACCGGCGGAGGCCTCGTGTTCACGGTCAGCGAACAACTGATCGAAGCCCGCGACGCCCTGACCGGCGCCACGAAATGGAGCGCGCCGCTGCCGGGCGGCGCCGCGGCGCCGCTGTATTGGGATACCGGGTGGCTGCTGGCTTCGACGACGGCGGGCGATCTGGCGGCGTTTCGCGCCGCGGATGGCACGCTGGTCTGGCGCCGGCAGCTCGGCGCGCCACTCGTCGGCACACCGGGCCCTGCGCTCGATCGACTGTTCCTGCCGCTGGCCGACAACCGCCTGGTCGCGCTGATGTTGTCGAGCGGCGAAACGATCTGGGAGCGAAAACTGACCGCGCCGATCACGGCGTTGCTGGCGCTCGACGATCAGATCGTGTTCGGCACGGCGGCGAAGTACATGATCAGCGTCGAGCTGTCGCGGGGCCGCGAGCGGTGGGCGCGGCGGCTCGGCGGCGACATCGCCGGCAGTCCCGCCGCCGACGACAAGCGGATCTATTTTGCGTCGCGCGACAACATCGTGCGTGCCGTCGATCGCAAGAGCGGCAACCTGAAATGGAAAGCGGGCCTGAAGTCCCGCCCGGCCGGCGGGCCGCTGCGGCTCACCGATGCGCTGTTGATGCCGCTGGTATCGAACCAGATGGTGGGATTCGATCCCGAGACCGGCAAGCCGAGCGTCACCGCGGCCGCCGCGGGCGAGATTGGCCTGCAACCCCACGTGCGCCGCGACGCCCGCCAGACGCTTCCCCAGTTGATCACGGTGAGCCGCGAAGGACAGTTGCAAGGCTTCGGCCGCCGATACGAACCGGTGCCGCAGCCGCTCGCCGAGCTGCCCGGGCTCCCCGCGGTGCCTTAAGCCTTCGCCGAATTGATCGCGGCGGCCAGGCGGCCGATCCCCTGCTCGATCTGTTCGTGCGTAATGCCAGAGAACGCCAGGCGCGCGAACTGGTGGCCGGCGCCGTTGACGAAGAACGCGCTGCCGAGCACGAAGCTGACCTTTTCCGTGATGGCGCAATCGAACAGCGCTCGATCGTCGACGCCGGCCGGCAACTCGATCCAGAGAAAGAAGCCGCCGCGCGGCGAGGTCCACTTCACCTGGCCGTGCAGGTTCGCCGCAAGCGCGCGCTCCATCACGGTCCGCTTGGCCTGGTAATGCGCGCGCAAGCCGGGCGCGATCCGATCGATCACACCGCCAGCCAGCGCGCCGTGGACGATGCGCTGATCGAAGACGCCGCTCGAAATATCCGCGGCCTGCTTGCAGAGCTCCACCTTTTGCGCGATCGCCGGCGGCGCCACCATCCACGCGACGCGGAGGCCGGGCACCAGGATCTTCGAGAAGCTGCCCAGGTAGATGACGCGGTCGTCGGCATCGTCGGCCTTGATCGGGCGCGTGTCTTCGAGGGTGGTGACGTCCTCGAAGTAAATCGAGCCGTACGGATCGTCTTCGAGAATCACGAGGTCGTGGCGCCTGGCCGCGTCGAGGAGCTCGCGGCGGCGCCGGGCGCTCATCAACAGGCCGGCCGGATTCTGGAAATTCGGCGTGACGTAGACGAACTTCGCCGGTCTCCCGTTGCGGGCCTGCTCGGTCGCGACGCGATCGAGTCCGGCGATCTCGATGCCTTCAGCATCCTGCGGCACGCCGACCAGCGAGGCCTGCAGATTGTGGAACGCCGCGATCGCGCCGCTGTAGGTCGGCAGCTCGACGATCACCGGGTCGCCGGGATCGATCAAGACGCGGCCGGCGAGATCGAGGCCCTGCTGCGATCCGCTGGTGATGATGACGTCTTCGAAGCGTGAGCTGATGCCCCGCGCGCTCAGGGTGTGCGCGAGCAGGTGTTCGACGAGCGGCCGATAGCCGCGCGTGGCGCCGTACTGCAGCGTGTTGCCGTCGCGTCGCGCCAGGATCTGCGCCGTGATCGATTGCAGGTCGTCCCACGGAAAGACGTCAGGCGCCGGGTAGCCGGCGGCGAAGGAGATCAGGCCGGGGACCGACGCGCTGAGCGCGCCGACGCGTCGAATGGCGGATTCCTGAAAGTGCCGGGCCGCCGTCGACACATTCAGACGCGAGTCACCTGGCGCAGGCCATCGGATGGCGTCTGCACCTCGACCATCGCCGACTGCAGCGCGACGTGCATGCGCAAGTAGGTCGCGACGCCGGTCAGGCCCACGAATTGAAACACCATCCCGCGAACCAGCCACGCCAAGACCTGCAGCGGCAATGCGGCCAGGCCGATGAACGGGACGAAGCCAATCAAGCCGAGCTGCGTGGTGGCCAGAATCGACACGCCGGTCGCCATCAACATCAGCGCGAGGATCGCGGCGAGCAGCTGACCGAGCTCGATGGTGCGGCGCCGCAGCAACCGCGCGACGTGCGGGATCGCCTCGAGCACGCCGCAGTCCTCCGCCGCCATCACGATCTGCATCAGCAGATACATGAAGTTGATGAGCGTGATCGCCACGATCACGGACAGGGACGCCAGCGTCACCATCAGCGGATTGTCGAGCGACTGCGAGATCGACGGGCCGAACAGAAACACCACATAGGCCGCGCCGATGATCGCGTAGGCCAGGGTGAGCAGGATCCCGAGGCGCAAATATCGCAGGAACAGCCTGCGCACGCCGTTCGTGAATCGTTCGAGCGACGTCTGGTTCGCGGCGCGCAGCGCCGACATCCGGAGCGGCGGCACTTCGACGGCGCCGGCGGCTCGATCGCCGGCCAGCAGCACCGTCACGGTTCCCGCTTTCACCGCGAACATCATGATCGACCCGCCAGTCACGATGACGCCGAGCGCGGCGGCAAAGGCGGCCAGCGCCACCGGCTGCGCGAGCAGCACGCCGACCATGGTGGAAATGGTTTGCGTGAGATCGTCGAATTGCAGCAGCTCCAACGGGTTGCCGCCGACGACCAGCGCGACGAGGACGAGGCCGCCGACAACGGGAACGGTCACCAGGGTCTTGAACAGGGTGTCGGCGACGAATTGGACGAGCACGACCTGCCAATTCGCGGCCGTGACGAGGGCGCCGCGTTTGAGGGAGAGCTTCAGCAGAGATGACATTCTACAATGACGGTGCGGATGACCTTTCCATCCTTTGTCACGCGCGCGGCGACGCGCATCGCGGTTGGCGGCCTGGTGGCCGCCGCGGCGATCGCGGTCGCGGCGTTGGTGTTCGAGCGGACCGCCCTCGGCGGCGATCTCGCGTCGTCCCGCGCCCGGCTGCGGGCTGAGGTGGAAGGCGAATTCGCGGCGCTGACGGCACGGCTCGATGACGCGGTGCGCGCCGTCACCATCGACCCCGAAACACTGCGGCTCGCGGAGCGCGGCGATGCGTCGGCGACCCGCCAGCTGTTCGACGCGGTGGCGGCGAGCGTGGCGCAAACCGACGTCGCGGTGACGATCTACGGCGCGGCCAACGACCCGGTGGCGTGGCTCGGCCGTTCGGAGGCCGTCCCCGAGACGCGGCTGTCCGGGCCGGCGGCCACCTTCCTCGCGCAAAGCAGCCAGGGCCTGCAGCTGGTCCGCGTCCAGCCGATCGTCGATCCGGCTGAAACGGCGCGGCACATCGGCGCGATCGTCGCCGAGGCGCCCTTGCCGCCGACGGCAGTGGCGCTGCCCGGCTCCGAGTTCTCGTTGGACACGAGCATCGTGCCGGTGGCGCTGCGGCTGCAGTTCGAGGGGGCCGCGGACGCCGGGCCCGACGCGTTCGTGGTCCGCTCGCCCACGAACGAGCCGCTCGCCGCGGTCATCGTCGCGGACGCGGATCTTGATGCGGCGCGGCAGCGGATCCGCGATCGACTCTATGCGGCCGAGCTGACGCTCGCGGCGCTGCTGGTGCTGCTGCTGGCCGGACCGCTGCTCGACTGGCGGCGGCTGACACGGTCGACGGGCACGGCGACGGTCCTGACGATCGCGATTGCCGCGACGTTGATCGGCGCGCGCGCGATTACCTGGATCGCGATCCGCAAGGCGGGCCTTGCCGATTTCTCGCTGCTGCCGTCGGCGCCATGGACGCGATTCGCGCACGTCATGTTCGCGTCGCCGCTCGACTTCGTGCTGAACGCCCTGGTGGTGGCGGGACTGGTCGTGCTCGCCGTGTCGAGCTTCTCGCGCTGGCGGTCGGCGAACCGGCCGGGCATCGGGGTGGTCCTGGTCGATGGTCCGGCGCTCGCCGCGTTGTTCTTCGTCGTCCAACTCGCGGCGGGCTTCGCGGTCGCGGCCCTGGTGATGTCCTACCAGTGGTTCCTGCGCACGCACGTGTCGCAGACGCCGGTGGATATCGTGCGCTTCTCTCTGGGCGGGATCGACCCCGCCCGATTGCCGGTCATCGTCGGCTTGATCGCGCTCAATGCCGCGATCGTCGGCCTGGCGATCCTGCTCTGCCGTCTCGCGTGGTCGCCATGGGTGTTTCCCGATCGGCGCGTGCTGTGGCGCTGGCGCGCGCTGATCTCGTGGATGTTGCCCGGCGCCGTGGCGTTTGGCGTCTTCGCGGCCGACGACCGCGCGCCGCAGTGGCCATCGGTGCTGGTGGTGGCCGGCGCGGCCGCGGCGGCATGGTTGATGGACCGCTACCGCTACGTCGATCGCCACGGGTCGCAGGCGCTGAAGTTGCTGCTGTCGTTCCTGGCCCTCGCCCTGCCGTCGATCATCCTGTACCCGGCGCTGGTCGACGCGTCGGAGCGCGCGCGGCGCCAACTGATCGAGACGCGCTATGCGCCGGAGGTGAGCAACCAGCGGCAGGACCTGCGGTTGAAGCTGCAGAAGGCGCTCGCTGAAATCAACCGGATCGTCGCGCTCGACGATCTCGTTCGCGCCAGCGATCCGCCGGTGTCGGGGCCGCCGCCCACCGACGCCGCCTTCCTGGTCTGGTCGCAAACGAGCCTGGCGACCGAGCGTCTGACCTCGAGCGTCGAGCTGCACAACGCGTCGGGCGCGATGGTCAGCCGTTTTGCGATGAACCTCCCCGACTTCGCGCAGCCGCAACCGTGGAGCGAGCCGTCGTGCGAGTGGGAGGAGCTCGAGGAAGTGTCGCCGCTGTTTTCCGAAGAGCGCCGGCTGCTGCACGCGGGGCGCGCGCTCTGCCTCGCCGACGGGCGGCGGGCCGGCTCGGTGGTCGTCCATTCGACGCTCGACTACGGCAACCTCTCGTTCATCTCCGCGCAGAATCCGTACATCGCGCTGGTGCGCTCGCAGTCACGGCCGCAGCCACGGCCGCAAGCCGATGTCGAGTTCTATGTCTACGGCTGGAGCAGACGCGTCCTTTACAGCTCGGTCGAAGACGCCCCGCCAATGTCTGAAGAGGCCTTCCGCCGTGCCTACGCCTCGCGCACGCCGTTCTGGACGACGATCACCCGCGGACCGGATTCACTCGATGCGTTCGTCCTGAGCGATCGCGGCGCGATCTACGTCCTCACGACCGGGCGGCAGAACGGCTTTGGCCATCTCGTCGCCGAGGCGGAGCTGCTCGCGTTCGCGTTCCTGGTGTTCGTGGCCGCGGTGCTCGGCAACATGCTGTTCAACCTGCTGGTGGGCCGCGCGCCGGCCTCGGGCCGCGCCTTGTTCGCGGAAGTGCGCGCGAGCTTTTATCGCAAGCTGTTCCTGGCCTTCGTCGCGGCCGCGATCGTGCCGGTGCTCGCCCTCGCGCTGGTGTCGCGCGCCTACATGGCGAACCTGATGCTCGCCGACATCGAGAGCGAGGCGACCCGGCTGGCGACGGTGGCCAGCCGCGTGTTCCAGGACCTGCGCGCGTTCGTCGGCCAGTCGGCGGTGGCCGATGACCTGATCGTCTGGCTGAGCCGCGTCGTCGCGCAGGACGTCAACATCTTCGACGGCCCGATCCTGCTGGCGTCGAGCGAGCGCAACCTGTTTGCGTCGGGGCTGCTGCCGAGCCGCACGCCCGGCGAGGTCTATCGGGCGATCTTCATCGACGGCCGGCCGTCGTATGTCGGCCGCGAGCGCGCCGGCGATCTCGAGTACCTGATTGCCGCGACACCGGTGCAACTCGAAGGGCGCGAAGCGGTGCTGACCATTCCGCTGGCGTCACGCCAGCAGGAAACGCAGGCGCAGATCGAAGAGCTCGATCGGCGCGTGCTGCTGGCGGCGGTGCTGTTCATCATGTTGGGCGCCGGCATCGGCTACTACATGGCCGAGCGCATCGCCGATCCCGTCAACCGGCTGATGCGCGCGACGCGCCGCATTGCGCGCGGCGATCTCGACGCGCGCGTCCTCGCGACCTCGTCGGATGAATTGCGCCGCCTCGTCGATGCCTTCAACCAGATGGCCGACGACCTGCAGCGCCAGCGCGGCGAGCTGGAGCGGACCAATCGCCTGGCCGCGTGGGCCGACATGGCGCGCCAGGTCGCGCACGACATCAAGAACCCGTTGACGCCGATCCAGCTCAATGCCGAGCACCTGCGGCGCGTGCACCTCGATCAAGGGAAGCCGCTCGGCAACGTGATTGACGAGTGTGTCGGCAACATCCTCGGCCAGGTGCGGCTGCTCCGCCAGATCTCGTCGGAGTTCTCGAGCTTCGCGACCTCGCCGGAACCGCGGCCCGTCGACACCGATCTCGCGGCGCTCGTCGACGAAGTCGTCGAGCCGTATCGCTCGGGTCTGGCCGGGCGGATCGCCATCGAGAGTCACGTGCCTCCGGGCCTGCCCCACATCAGCGTCGATCGCATGTTGATCGGCCGCGCGCTGACCAATGTCATCGAGAACGCGCTGCACGCGATGCCGGGCGGCGGCACGCTCACGGTCGATGCGGCCCTCGCGCCCGATCGCAAGGTGCAATTGCGCGTGACCGACACCGGCATCGGCATGGATGTGGACGCGCTCGCGAAGATCTTCGAGCCGTACTTCTCGACCAAAGCGATTGGGACGGGCCTCGGCCTGACGATCGCGAAGCGCAACGTCGAGGCCAATCAGGGGACGATTGCGGTGACGTCAGAGAAGGGCCGCGGCACCAGCGTCACGATGACGCTGCCGCAGAGTTAACTAGCTGGCGTCTTTCGCGTGGTCGGCGTCGCCGTCGTCGGCAAGCGGCTCGTGCCGGCGTCGCGCCATGATCTCGCCGATGAATCCCGAGGCGAAGTAGGCGTAGGCCATGACGATCAACACTTCGTGCGGATACGACACGAGTAGCGCGATCAGCGCGGCGACGAGGAACAGGCCGCGCCAGCCACGGCGCATGCCGAGGTCGAACGTCTTGAAGCTCTGGAAGCGGATCGTGCTGACCATCAGGGCCGCCGGCACGATCAACATCACCATGCCCAGCCACGCCATCGGCTTGGCCTGCAATCCTTCAGGAAAATAGAACACCGTCGCCGCGACGAGGCCGGCGGCCGCGGGACTTGGCAAGCCGATGAAGTAGCGCTTGTCGGTATTGGTCTGGATGTTGAAGCGCGCGAGGCGCAGTGCCGCGGCGGTGAGATACATGAAGCCGACGGCCCAGCCGATGCGGCCCAGGGGAAGCAGTCCCCACTGGAACGCGAGCACCGCGGGCGCCATGCCGAATGAGATCAGGTCCGCGAGCGAATCGAGCTGGACGCCGAAGTCGCTGGTCGTGCCGGTCATGCGCGCGATGCGGCCGTCGAGCATATCGAGGACCACGGCCACGCCGATGAATGGCGCCGCTGTGCCGACGTCTCCGCGCATCGCATGAACGACGCAAGCCCAGCCGCAGAACAGGTTCGCGAGCGTGAACAGACTGGGCAGCAGTGACACACCACGCCTGAGCCCGCGGCGGTCCTGCCCGTGGGCGACGGCGTGCAACTTGAAGCGCGGCTGGCCTTTTTGCTTCATGAATCTCTTCGACGGCGTTTACGGTGCAAGCGTTGCGAGCTTGGTTTCGCCGCCCACGACCTTATCACCCACCTTGATATGTATCGTCGCCGTCCGCGGAAGAAACAGGTCGATGCGCGATCCGAACTTCATCACCCCAAACCGTTGTCCGGCAGTCACTTGCTCGCCCTCCTTGAGCCGGCAGACGATCCGCCGGGCCAGGATGCCCACGATTTGCCGCAAGACGATGGGGCCGCCCGGCCGATCGATCCAGACTTCCGTCCATTCGTTCAACTCACCGGCCTCTTTCTTGTAGGCGGGCAGGAATTTGCCGGGATGATACTCCACCCGGCGCACGGTGCCTGCCACCGGGGTCCGGTTGACGTGGACGTCCATCGGCGAGAGGAACATGCTGATGATTTTCCAGTCTCCCGGCGGCGCGCCGGGCCAGGGCATCTCCGCCGCCACCATGATGCGCGCGTCGGCCGGCGACACCACGAGGTTGGCGCCTTCGGGCGGATGGCGATCGGGATCGCGGAAGAAGAAGAAAAAGAACGCGGCGAGGATCAGGAACGGAACCGACCACGCGCGGCCGAACCAGAATCCGATCGCGAGGGCGACTAGCAGGGCCCCAAGGATGAAGGGCCACCCTGCCCGATCGATAAGCATCTTTCGATTGTAAAGGTATTAGGGCATCCCCCAAAGGGATGCCCCATACGAAAAGTCTTACGCGGACAGGCCGGGCTGGCTCGGCGAACGGAAGTTCCGCATCATCAATTCCATGCGGTCCTTGACTTGGAGTTTGCGTTTCTTGAGACTGATTTCTTCGACTTGCTCAGCGTCCGACAGGTAGTGCTTGGATTCGAGCTCAAGCAGACGATCGTCGAGTGAGTGGTGCCTGAAGGCCAACTCGCGGAATTCCTGGTTGGTCTCGATGAGGAGGTGCTTCAATTCCTCAGCCATCGTTTCCGCCTCCCTTCCGGGGCCGGTGCGGTATGACGCCGCCCCTATGAGCCGGAAGATAACATAAATCGTCGGTCACGGGACTCGAGCGTTCACGAGATTTTTCGGAGGAGGACGATGGCGTCTTCGACGGGCTGGTTGTAGTAGCTCTTTCGCACGCCGGCCTCGCGAAAGCCGGCCTTGGCATAGAGGTGTTGAGCGGCCAGGTTCGACCGTCGAACCTCGAGCATAAGGCTGGTGGCGCCCAGATGTCGGGCCTCGGTCACGATCGACTCCAATAGATGGGATCCGAGACCGTGGCCGCGAAGTTCGGGGCGAACGGCCAAATTGTTGATGTGCGCCTGGTCGACGACCAACCAGAACGCGCAGAAGCCCGCGACCGAATGGGCGGCGGTCCGCATCACGTAGATGAAGCAGACCTCGGGGCGCTTCAGCTCCCCTTCGTACCACTCACGCGTCGTCGGGTTGTTGAACGAGGCCTCCTCAATCGCCAGCACCGCGTCGAGATCGTCCGGCCCCGCCAGGCGCTCGACCCTTCGACTCAACCCTCGTCTCCTTCGGAGCCGACGTTTCGCTCAGGGTCGGCCTTCGGCCGACGATTATCGCGCTCGATCTCGGCATCGGGCCGGCGAACGTAGATGGGCTCGAGCGCATGCGGCGGCCCGGCCTTCCCGTCTTGCGCGAGGCGGCGGCCGAGCGTTGCGATCTGCGGCGCGAGCGCGGACGGCGCGCGCGTCTCCCACATGCCGGCGCCGGCCTGCTCGATCAACGACGCATCGCGCGCGGCGGCGTCGCCGATAAAGATCGCCCGGCGGTTCGCGAGGTGCGGCCGCCAGGTGTCGAGCAGCAATTGTGGATTCGCAGCGGCGGGAGTTTCGAGCGTCGCGCCCGATCGGCGATCGATCAACGTGGCGAAGACATCGCCGCGCTGCGCATCCATCCACGGGATGAGGACGTCGGCGTCGCTGTCCGTCACTTGCTCGGCAAGCGCATCCAGCGCCGAGACGCCGATCACCGGTTTGTTCAACGTCATCGCGAGGCCCTGGATCGCCGCGAGGCCGATGCGCAGGCCGGTAAACGCGCCGGGGCCGGTCGCCACCGCGAGCAGATCGATGCGCTCGCGCGCGATGCCGGCGTGATCGAGCGCGCGCGCCAGCTCCCCCGGCAGGCGCTCGCCATGCGTGCGCGACTCATCGCCCGGCAGCAGCGCCAGCATGCGGTCGCCGTCGGCCACGGCGACGCTGCCGCCCCGCGTTGTCGTATCCAGGGCCAGAATGATCAATGAGTGAGAGTCTGTCATACTCAAATAGAATTTTTCAGACCGTGTCCCAGTCACCATCCACACCAGCAGCGCCGGCGAATCTCACCCCGGCCATGAAGCAGTACTTCGACGCGAAGCGGCAGTACCGGCACGCGCTGATGTTTTTCCGGATGGGCGATTTCTACGAGATGTTCTACGAAGACGCGCTGGTCGCGTCGCGCGCGCTCGATCTGACGCTGACGTCGCGATCGAAGGACTCGTCCGGCACCCCGGTGCCGATGTGCGGCGTGCCGTTTCACGCCGCCGACGGTTACATCGCGCGGCTGGTCAAGAAAGGTTACCGGGTGGCGATCTGCGAGCAGATCGAAAACCCCAAAACGGCGAAAGGCGTCGTCAAGCGCGACGTCGTTCGCGTGGTGTCGCCGGGCACGCTGACCGACTCGGCGTATCTGGATGCGAGGGAGCCCGCCTTTCTGATGGCGATCGTGGCGACTGCCGCCGCCGACCCACGCGCCGGTCAATACGGCGTCGCGATTGTCGATTTATCAACCGGCGAGTTCGACGTGGCGGAATACTCGGGCCCCGAGGGCCTCGCCGCGCTGCGGTCCGAGATGGTGGTACTCCGCCCGCGCGAGATCGTGGTGGCGTCCGGCTACGACGTCGCCGCGGCGATTCCGGAGATCGCGCAGATCGGCGCGCCGATCACCGAGATCGACGGCTGGCACTTCGAACTGGAGTCGGCGCGGCAAACGCTGGTCGATCAGCTGCGCGTGCAGAGCCTCGAAGGCTTCGGCCTCGAACGCCGCCAGGCGGCGGTGTGCGCCGGCGGCGCGCTGGTCCGACACCTGCGCGACACCCAGAAAGCCGAGCTCGCACACGTCCGCACCATTCGCCTGCGCCAGCTGTCGGACGGCCTGCAGATCGATCCGACGACGCTCAAGCACCTGGAGATCGTGCAGGCGATGGACGGCGGCCGCACCGGATCGCTGCTCGACGAGATCGATCGCACCGTCACGCCAATGGGCTGCCGGCTGCTTCGCACCTGGCTGCTCCGCCCGTTGACGGCCCTCGAACCGATTCGCGATCGCCTCGACGCCGTCGAGGAGCTCGCGGTCAAGACCACGGAGCGCGGCAAGGCGCGCGAGACGCTGAAGTCGATCCAGGACCTCGAGCGGCTGATCGCGCGCATCGCGTTGTCGACGGCGGGACCGCGCGACCTGATGGCGCTGTCGCGCTCGCTGGCGGCGGTGCCGAGGCTGGCGCTGCTGCTCGGCGAATGCCAGGCGCCGCTGCTGCGGAGCCTCGTCGGCGAGCTCGACGATCTGCAGGACCTGCGCCAGTGGATCGATCAGGCAATCGCCGACGAACCGCCGGCGCTGGCGCGTGACGGCGGCTTCGTGCGCGACGGCTTCGATCGGGAAGTCGATGAGCTGAGGCGCATCAGCCGATCCGGCAAGCAGGTGATCGCCGAGATGGAAGAGGCCGAGCGCACCAGCACCGGCATCAAGAACCTGAAGGTCGGCTTCAGCCGGACCTTCGGCTATTTCATCGAGGTGTCGAAGTCCCACCTGCCGAACGTGCCGGCGCACTTCATCCGCAAACAAACGGTGGCCGGCGGCGAACGCTACATCACGCCGGCGCTGAAGGAATACGAAGAGAAGGTGCTCGGCGCCGACGAGCGCATCGTCGCCCGCGAGCTCGAGGTGTTCGAGACGCTGCGGCAGCGCGTCGCCGCCGAGTCGCCGCGCGTGCTTGATACCGCCCGCGCGGTGGCCGGCATCGACGTGCTGGGCGGGCTCGCCGAAACCGCGACCGCCTGCAATTACACGAAGCCGCACGTCCACGATGGCGACGAGCTGCTGGCCATCGACGTCCGTCATCCCGTGGTCGAGCGCCTGGCCGGCGGCACGTTCGTGCCGAACGACATCCGATTGAACTCGACCACGCACCAGCTTGTGATCCTGACCGGCCCGAA
>JAYWEJ010000054.1:0-5644 GCA_043779345.1 Acidimicrobiia bacterium
CTTGCGATCCTGCGCTGCGATGCGAAGGCGTATCCGATCGACATCCGCAAGGAGATCGCGCGCGCCTCCGGACACGAGCCCTCCCGCGGCGCGTTCTACACGACGCTCGATCGACTGGAAGCGAAGCAGCTTGTGCGATGGACCGCGGAAAGCGGCGACGGCCGGCGCGATGGCCTCCCGCAACGCAAGTTCATCGTCACGACCGAAGGCGTGAAGGCGCTCCGCGCGTCGCGCAAGACGCTCCTCGAGCTGTGGAGCGGCCTCGACAAGATTCTGAGCGAGTCATGAATCCGCCACGACTGGCCGACGCGATCTTGAAACGCCTGCTGCCGCCCGGCAAGCGCGGCGAGAGCATCCTTGGCGATCTGCATGAAGAGTTCTTCCGGCTGCCGGTTCCCGGCTGCCGGTTCCCGACCATCTGGTATTGGCAACAGACGTTGCGTCTCGCGTTGCGTTATGCGGCGAGTCGCTCCCCTCAACAACCGCTGACGTATCCGAGGAGCCACGTGATGTGGTTTGAGCTGTCGAGCGATGTCAAGACGTCGTTTCGCAATGTCCGGCGCGCGCCGGGCACGTCGGCGCTGATCGTCTGCACGCTCGCTGTTGCGATTGCCGCTGCGACAATTGGATTCGCGTTTGCCGATCTCGCGATCCTGCGCGGCCTGCCCGTCGACGATACCAGCAAGGTGGTGTCGGTCTCCGTCGACGATGCGCAGGGATCGATGTCGGGCGCCCATCGCGTCTCGGGCGCGGACTTCCTGGACTACCAGTCGCGCGTCACCACTCTCGAGCAACCCACCGCATTCAGGTATGGCCGCGCGGCGCTCATCACCAACGGGCAATCGCGGACGCTCGGCGCGGCACACACCACCGCAAACTTTTTCTCCGCCATGGGACAGCGGGGGTTCGTCGGCCGCATGTTCTCAGCGGGCGATGACCGGGAGGGCGCCGCGCCCGTCGCCGTGCTAGCGCACCACTATTGGCAACGTGAACTGGGCGCGCGTGCCGATGTGATTGGCAGCACGATCCAGATCGGGCGTCAGCACCACACCGTGATCGGCGTGGCGTCGCCCGACATCGAGTTCGGGAACATCGCCGAGATCGAAGTGTGGCTGCCGCTGCGCATCGCGGCGAACTCTCAGCGCGACCAGCGCAACCTGCGGTTCCTCGCGCGCCTGAAAGACGATGTCAGCTTCGAGCAGGCGTCAGCGGAAATGGCGGCAATCGGCGCGGCGTTGGCCAACGAGTATCCCGCCACCAATGGCGGCTGGAGCGTGCGGCTGGTGCCGGTCAACGATCTGGTCGGTGGCGAAGGCTTCTGGGTGGTCATCGCATTGTTCATGTTGTCGATCGGTCTGTTGATGGCGATTGCCACGGCCAACGTTTCGAACCTGGTGATGGTGCGGACGCTGGCGCGCGCGCGCGAGCTGGCCGTGCGCACCGCCCTCGGTGCCCGCAAAGGCCGGCTGATTCGCCAGTTCGTCACCGAGGGCATGCTGATGTCGGCGATCGGCGCCGCATTGTCGCTGCCGCTCGCCTGGGGCGCGCTCGAAGTGGTGGCCGCGGTGTCGTCCGAGCAGGTCTTCGAACAACTACGGATCGACGCGCACGAGCTCTCGTTCGTCGCGGTGCTTGCGCTGATTTGCCCGCTGATGTTTTCGGTGTCGCCGATTCGAATGATGGTGCGGCCGGACCTGCGTCAAGTGCTGGCGGCCGGCGGCGCGCGCGGCACGACAGGAACGAGTCGCGGCCGCGGCGTGCTGGTCGTCGTGCAGATGGCGCTCGCCGTGATTCTGCTGACGGCGTCCAGCCTGGCGCTCCGCAGCATGCGCGAGATGTACTCGGCGCCGACCGGCATCGACACCGCGAAGGTGCTGATGTTCGCGCTGGAGTTCAACGATGCGCAGTATCCGACGGCCGAGGCTGCCCGTGCCGCCGCCGTGGCAACTCGAGATGGCGTCGCTGCGCTGGCAGGAGTCGAGTCCATGGCCATGGTCAACGCCCTGCCGATCCTTGGTGATCAGGGGCCAATCTCCCTGTCGATTGACGGCGCGGTGTCAGCGCCGAACGAAGCGCGTCCTACGGCGGTCGTCACCAGGGCGTCGCACGATCTCGACCGCACGCTCAGGCTGCAGATGCTGGCCGGCGCATGGTGGCGGGATGCCGAAGCGGGCGTCGCCGTCGTCTCGAACGAGGCGGCGCGTCGATACTTCGGCGGCATCGAGCGCGCGATGGGCCGGCGCGTGTCGCTCACGCAAGGAGAGCAGGTGGTGGAGGCGCGCGTGGTTGGCGTCGTCAGCGACGTCGCGCATACCGATCGCACGCAGCTGCCGCCGCCGCGCGTGTGGATTCCGCTGGATGGGCAGACGCGCCGCTACACCTATCTACTGCGCGCCAATAATCCGGCCGCGCTGGCATCGAACGTCCGCGCGGTCGTCGCGACCCATGCCGCAGCGGTACCGATGGAATACCTGCAGACGTTTGACGAAGCGCTGGCGCAGGCCGCATCGAGCGACTACACGGTAATCGGATTGCTGGCGGGCTTCGCCGGACTCGCCCTCCTGCTTGCGAGCACGGGCTTGTTTGGCGTGGTGTCTTATACCGCGGCGCAACGGACCGCCGAATTCGGAACGCGAATCGCCCTCGGCGCACGCGCCATCGATCTGGTCTACCTGGTGGCGCGCGGCTCCGCGATCCTGCTGGCGATCGGGCTCTCGATCGGCCTCGCCGGCGGCATCAGCGTCGGTTTCATGATGAAGGGCATGCTCTACGGGCTGTCGCCGATGGACCCGCTGAGCCTCGCGACCGTGATCGCGTTGTTATCGCTCGTCACGATCACGGCCACCGCGATACCGGCGTGGCGGGCAGCGCGGATCGATCCCGCGATCGCGCTTCGCGCCGAGTAGCGTCAGGGGGCCTGCTCCTCCCACACCTTCGCCAGCTCGATGATCACGTCGACGGCCTTCTCCATGTCCTGGACCGAGACCCATTCCAGCCGGGAATGAAAATTCTGCTCGCCGGCAAAGATGTTCGGCGTCGGCAAGCCCATGAACGACAGCCGGGACCCGTCGGTGCCGCCGCGAATCGGGCGTTCGCGGACGGTCAAGCCGGCGCGCGCAATCGCCTGACGCGCATGCTCGACGGCCAGCGGATGCTGGTCGAGCACCTCACGCATGTTGCGATACGACTCTTCGATGATGACTTCGAGGGAGGCGCCGGGAGCCTCGCGGACGACGTCGGTGGCAAGCTCTCGCAGCCACTGCTCCTTCGCGGCGAGCTCGCGCGTGTTGAAATCGCGGATCAGTAATTTCACCGACGTGCGATCGACGCTGGCGTCGGCCACGTACGGGTGGACAAAGCCATCGCGCCCGTCGGTCGTTTCCGGCGACAACCGATCCTCGGGCAGGCGGTCGATGAATCGCGCGGCCAGCTTGATGGCGTTGACCATGCGCCCCTTGGCGTAGCCGGGGTGCGTGTTGAAGCCGCGGAACGTGATCGTCATCGCATCGGCCGAGAAGCTCTCGTACTCGAGCTCGCCGCGGGCGCCCCCGTCCATCGTGTAGGCATACTGCGCGCCGAAACGCGCGACGTCGAAATACTTGGTGCCGTGCCCCACTTCTTCATCGGGTGTGAACGCGATGCGAATGGGTCCGTGCGGCACCTGCGGCCCTCCCATCAGTTGATTGGCCGCCTCCATGATCTCCGCGACACCGGCCTTGTTGTCGGCACCCAGGAGAGTCGTGCCTGATGCCGTGACGATGTCGTGGCCCAGGCATTCGCCGAGGTACGGCATGTCGGTCACCCTCAAGACCGCCGCGGGATCGTCGGGCAGGATGAGGTCGCGCCCGTCGTATGCGCGGTGCACAATCGGCTTCACCCCTCTGCCGCTCATCTCGGGCGAGGTGTCGACATGCGCGATCAACCCGATCACGGGGACCCCAACCTTGTGCGTGGTCGCAGGAATGGTCGCCATGACGTAGCCGTGCTCGTCGATCTCGGCGTCGAGGACACCGAGGTCCCGTAATTCCTCGACCAGCGCGCGCAACAGCGTCAGCTGCCCCGGCGTGCTTGGGTAGGTCGTGGAGTCTTCCCGGGCCTGGGTGTCGTAGGTCGCGTAACGGAGGAATCGTTCGAGAACGGGGCTCGGCATCGGGGGGACCTCGAAAGTATAATCGCCGCGCTGTGATCGACTTACCCGCGGGGCGCTTCGTCCTCCTCGCGCTCGTCGCGCTGGCGCTGCCGCTGTCGGCGCAGCAGCGGCCGACGTTCCGATTGAACGTCCGCCTCGTCAACGTCAGCGTCATCGCGCACGACAACTCCGGCCAGCCCGTGAAGAACCTGGCGGCCTCGGACTTCCGCGTCTACGAGGACGGCAAGGAACAGAAGGTCGAAGTCTTCGCGGTCGAAACCGCGCCGCTGGCGCCAACCGTCCGATCGGCCGCGTCCTCGGCACCGGGCTCCGCACCGGCAGTCTTTTCCAACCGTCTCGTCGAGCGGGCTCCAGGCGGCGTCACGGTGATCCTGTTCGACCGCTTGAACTCGAACTACGAGGATCAGAAGAACGCGCGCGATCAAATCCTCAAGCTGCTTGCGAATACCCGGGCCGGCGATCACGTCGCGCTCTACGTGCTCGAGTCCGACGTCATCAACGTGCTCCACGATTTCACGAACGATGCCGGCCGCCTGACCGCCGTGCTCAAGCGCTATTTCGGCAACACCTCGGTCGAGTTGTCCCGATCGGAAGAAACCACGCCGACGTTTGCTCCGTCCGGCGTCGCCTCCGAGGATGCCGAGACCCAGGCGTGGCTGGAGCGAACGATGCTGATGGTGTCCGAGACCTACCTGCGGCGGCGCGCCGAGCTCACCACCACCGCGCTCGAGAGCATTGCCAATCATCTCGCGGGCATTCCCGGCCGCAAGAACCTGGTGTGGGTATCCGGAGCCTTCCCGTTCGTGATTCCCAGCGATCACGGTCCGCAGGTGATGAACAGGGAAGTCAATCGCGCCACCCGCGCGATCAACTCAGCCGATGTCGCGGTCTATCCGGTCGACATCCGCGGCTTGATTGGCGCGTTCGTGAACCCGTCGACGGCAAACGCCACGGTCCAGCGTGGTGTCCCACCGGCGGGAACCGGGGTGTTCACGACGATGGCGACCACGCATCCGCAGCAGGACACGATGCGCGAGATCGCGGAAGCGACCGGGGGCCGCGTCTATATCAATACGAATGCGATTGGCGATGCCGTGCGCAAGGCCATCGACGATTCGCGGGTGTCCTACGTGCTTGGCTACTACTCGTCCCGTCCCGACGGCGACAACAAGTTCCGCGACATCAGCGTCAAGGTCAACCGCAGCGGCGTCGAGCTGCGTCATCGCAAAGGGTACCTGGCGGCGCCGCCCGTGGCGCGCAATGCGAAGACCCGGCTCGACGCGCTCGGCCGCGTCTTGCAGAGCCCGATCGAAGCGTCGGGCATCAGCCTGTCCGCCCAGATCGCGCGCGCGAAGAACGAGGGAACGGTGGTCGTTCGCATCGATCCCGAGTCGTTGACGTGGCAGCAGAATCAGGACGTTCGCGAGGCCGTGATCGACGTGGTGATCGCGCAGAGCGCGCACGACGGCAAGTACTACACGATCAAGGAGACGA
>JAYWEJ010000055.1:0-5639 GCA_043779345.1 Acidimicrobiia bacterium
AGGCGATCGCGGCGGCCGTGGAAGTCGCGCACCCCGTGGATCTCCGCGAAGAACGCGATGTTCTCGTCGATGCTGAGGTCGCCGTAGAGCGAGAAGCGCTGCGAGAGATAGCCGATCGTGGCCGTCACGTCGCGGTGCTGCTTGACGGGATCCTTGCCAAGCACGCGAATGCTGCCCTCGTCGATGTGCAGGAGCCCGCAGATCGACCGGATCGCCGTCGTCTTGCCGGCGCCGTCGGGGCCGATCAGGCCGAACATTTCGCCCTTGTCGACGCTGAACGTCACGCCCCTCAGTGCGTCGACGGTGCCGTATCGCTTGGCGACGTTCTGGAACTCGATCGCGGCCATGACTATTTCGCGAGCGCGATTTCCGCTTCGATCGGCATGCCCTGCTTCAGCACGCGGTCCTTGTTGTCGACGTTGATGCGGACGCGATAAACCAGCTTCGATCGCTCCTCCGCGGTCTGCACGTTGCGCGGCGTGAACTCCGCCTTGGGCGAGATGTAGGTGATCGTCCCGGTCAGGCCCGCGCCGCCGGCGTCGGTGAAGACCGTGGCTTGCTGGCCGATCTTGATCTGCGGCACGGTCGGCTCCGGCACGAACACGTCGGCCCAGGCGTGATCGAGATCGACGACGACAATCGCCGTCGCGCGGGGCATCATCACTTCGCCGACCTCAACCAGCTTCTCGGTGACAAGGCCGGCGATCGGCGACTGCAGGGTCGCGTCGGTCAGGCCCTTCTCGAGCGATGCGATCTGCGCGCTGACGACGTTGACGCGGGCGCGGGCGGCGTCGATTTCCTCGGGCCGGGCGCCCGACTTGATCTTGGCGAGCCCCTCCTGGGCCGTTGTCACGCGGCTCTCGGCCTGCGCGACCCGGTCTCGTGCCACATCCCGCCGCGTCGCCGCATCGTCGCGCTGCTTGCGCGATCCGGAGTTGCTCTTGAGGAGCGTGTCGAAGCGGACGAGATCCTGCTCGGCGGCGTCGAGCTCCGACTTCGCGGCCGCGACTTCCGCTCGCGCCGTTTCGATCTGCGATTGCGCGTGGCGGACGTCTTCGATGCGGGCCCCGGCCTGGACGAGCCGCAGCTGCGCTTCGGCCGCCGCCTGCTCAGCCTTCGCGCGTTGAATCGACAGCTGCACGTCGCGCGTGTCGAGCGTGAGCACGATCTGCCCCGGCTGCACGTTGTCGCCTTCCTTGACCGTCAAGGTGAGGATGCGGCCGCCAACTTCGGGAGCCAGTCGCGTTTCCGTCGCCTCGACATGCCCGGAGACGCGCATGCGATCGCTCGGCGCTTCTTCGGAACACGCAATCGCTAGTACGGAGAGAATGACGATTAAGGGCTTCATATAAGTCTGCGCCTTCATGGCGCCAGCATCCTTCTCGCGGTTTCCTGACCGTGGGCGATCACTTCGTCGTGCGAGATGGCGACGAGCATGGGGAAGTCGGCGCCCTTGCGGGCCGGCTGCGCGGCGACGCGCTCGCGCGCGGCGTTGATGATGATCGGGCCGATCACCGATTCGTAGGCGAGGATCGGATGGACGCGTCGAAACACGCCGCCTTCCTGGCCCTGCTTGAGGATCGCGGCGAAGCTCATGATTACGACGCGCATGTGCGACATCGTGTCGGCGTCGAGGCGCGGCGCGCCCTCGGCGATTTCGCGCAGCATCAACGCGGGCATCCATGGCCGCGTCTCCGTCATGCGGACGAAGGCTTCGATGAAGCGATCGAGCTTGATTGCGGGTGTTGCGGATGCCGTCGCGATGTCGTGAACGGTCGCGCCCATCCGGCTCAGGCCGTCGGCGAGTACGGCGCGATACAGCGCGAGCTTGTCGGCGAAGTGGTAGTAGATCATCGCCTTGTTCACGCCGGCGTCGCGCGCGAGGTCGTCGACGCTCACGCCGTCGAATCCGCCTTTCGCAAACAGCGTGGCGGCGGAATCAAACACGGCGTCCCGGGTGGATAGGGTGGTGGCGGCGTTCTTACGGACAGGCGTCATCGTTAACTAACCAGTTAGTTAACACCCAGCCGGGCATTTTGTCAACGCCAGATGCTGTGAGGTTGTAAGTGCTTTATTTTTAGAACGTTAGAGACGCGACGATGGGCTCATTTGGAGCCAAACGGAACGCTGAGTCCGAGGGCCACGCGGTACGTGTTGCCGGTGTCGTAGCCGGCGCCAAACACCACGCCATAGTCCGCTCTGAGGCGAACGCCGATCCGGTCGGTCACCCGAACGTTCACACCGCCGCCAAGGACCGCCAGCGGGTATCCGGAGCTGCTGGGTTCCCCCAGGGGACGGCCGTTGAAAAACGCCGAAGAGTTGCCCGCGCCCGTCCCGATCAGCACCTGGCCGAATGGCATCACCGCGGCTGCCGTCCGCTTGCGGACCCGCAAACCAAACAGCATTTCGTACACACTGTGGGTCTGCGTGATGGTCGACCCGCGCAAAAACTGGAAAACCGTCGGGGGCCGGTAGCCTCCATCCACCTGAACGACAACGGCGAGCCCAGGATTCTTCCACGTACGGGCGAAATCGACGTACCACCCTTTACGGAAGACGTCGCCCTCGATGTTCATGAACTGATAGCCGGCCGACACGTCGAACTTCGGCGGGGATTGGGCGGCCGCTGGTGGCGCGAGCGCCAGCAGAAGCGTGGCAACGGCGAGATGCCATCGTCGGTTGGAGGCCACTAACGAGGCAGTTAACACCCAGCCGAACCCGTTGTCAACGTAAGCGGAGAGACGCCACCAGCGTTCGCCTCAGCTCGACGGCTGTTGCGTGACGACCGCCCGCATCGCGGGAAAGTGCCTTTTCGAGGACTTGCCTGAGCGCCGGGCTCATCTGCGTCGGCGGATCGTGCGGAGCGTCCTGCATCGCGATGGCGAGCTCGGCCGCGGTCGAACCTTGAAACGGCCGGTGTCCGCAGCTCGCCTCCCACGCCATCACGCCGACGGCAAAAATGTCGGCGCGATGATCGACCGTCTTCCCCGCCAGTTGCTCCGGCGCCATGTAACCCAGCGTACCCATGACCTGGCCCGACAGGCTGGTGCCATCCGTGTCGCCCTGGCCGTCGGTCTGTTTCGCGATGCCGAAATCGAGGACCTTCAGGATCGTCATCTCGTCGGTATCCCGGACGATGACGTTCTCCGGCTTGAGGTCGCGATGCACCACGGCGTTGGCATGCGCGGCGATCAACGCATCGCACAACTGCGCGACCCACACCGCGAGCGTCGCGCGATCAATGGTGACCCGTTCGCGTAAGATGGCGCGCCACGTCCGGCCGTGCAGGCGCTCCATGATCAGGAACGCTCCGCCGGCCGCGAGCGTTCCGTAGTCGTGCACCTTCACCACGTTCGGCTGGGACAGGGCGCCGAGAATGCGCGCCTCGCGGTGGAAGCGGCGCAGCGCCGCATCGTCACCGAAACACTCCGGCTGAAGAATCTTCACCGCCACGAGACGATCGAGCGAGAGATCGGCGGCCTCGTAGACCGCGCCCATGCCGCCGCGGCCGATCAGGCGGTCGAGCCTGTACTTTCCGGCGATCGTGCGATCGACGGGCAGTGTTGGCACCAGTTCGGAATGATCCGCCGGGCATGTCTCAACATCATGATCGAACACGGCGCCGCACTCCGGGCACTCGCGAATCACGTGCACCGCGTCGCGATCCAGCTTGCTCAGGACCTCGTGCCTGATCCGCCGCTCGTCACCGACTTCGCGCCGGAGCGTGGCGTTCTCGACCGCCATCGCGATCTGCCGCGCGACCGCGCGCAACAGCTTGCGATCGTTCGCGCTGTAGGGTTCCTCGGAGCGCTTTGGACCAAGCAGCAGCGTCCCGATCAATCGTCGATCGTGATTCAGGATCGGCACCACCATCGCCACCTGGTGGGCCGTCAACGGGTCGGCCTGGACCTCCTCGCCGCGCTCAAGGCGTTGCCGCATCAGCGTGTCGGTCGTTGGCAGATCTTCGGGCGCGGACCTGGTGCCGTCATGCAGGCGCACATGCACGGTCCGCGGATGCAGCGACGCCTCGACTGCATGTTCGGCCAGCGCGGTGGCCTCCGCGATCGTCTCCGTCCGCCCGATCTCCGACGCCAGATCCATCAGGATGCGTTCCTGATCGCGCGCGTCTCGAAAGAACCGCCGATCGATCCCTGCCAGCATTCGCTCACGAAGGCCAAGCGACAGCGCGATCCCCAGCAGCAGATAGAGATGCGGAGCGCCCGCCGATAGCAAGCCGCGCACGGTGAGGCCGGGCTCACGCCACACCGTCCAGGCCAGTCCGAGCACCGGGACGGCGAACATCCACAACAGCGCGCTCTTGGCGAGCGTGTACTGAATGCTCATGCGAATGACCGGGCGGATGCCGAACAGCTCGTGACGCGCCACCGCATACGCAAAGGTCAGCGGCACGAACAGCGAGAGGAAGAGGGTCGCGAGCAGCGCCTGGTCGTAGATCGGCGCGAACTCAGGGCGCGTGCGCGCGACCACCGACAGGGCGGCGCTGATCACGTACGCCACGGCAGCGGGCGCCAGGCCCGCGACCATCCACGCGATGCGCCGCCGCATCATCACTTGTTGGGATCGCCTGAGCGCAATCGCCAGCGACGCTACCGTCGCGAACAGCCCCGCGATGATTACGAAACGTCCGATGAAGCCTTGCCACCCGCGCGACACGTCGGCGACCGTTGCGGCTACGGCGGGATCGAGCAGGCGCCACAAGCGGGGCGCGCTGCCGATCGTGTAGATCGCCGCGGCGCCGACAATCACCCTCCCCGAGAAGGGCAGCCTCGTCGAGGTGATCGTGCACGCCATCAGAAACCCGAAGACGATGTGCCACGGATACGCGGCAAAGCCGGCGAACCTGATCCACGTCTGGACCGATCCGACGGGGCGATCGATGTCGGCCAGGCTGATCCCGAATTGCGACGCCGACATCAGGAGCATGTACGCGGCGCAGAGTTGCGATGCGCGATCCCTCGGTCTGAGTGCAATCACCGTCAATCCCAGCGCCGCCCACGCCGCGGCCACGCACGCCAGGGTGATGGTGCGAGCGGGCTCGCCAGGATTCGGCACGAGCACGGGCGCGAGAACGACCGTGCGGCGCTCGCCGTGTCGAGCGATGCTCAACTGGTACGGCACTGATTGCTGGCGGTAGAAAAAGGATGCGTAGTCCCCGCGTTGGATGCGGGTATCGCCGTTCCAGCTGAGCACGACGTCGCCCTCTTGCAAGACGCCTTTCGCGGGCCCATCTGCGACATCGACCACGGTGGGCTGATCCCCGACGGGCCGCAGCGCAAATCCGAAATCCTTGTGGTGAGCCGCGTACGGCGCGAGCGACAGGATCACGTACACCAGGAGTCCGGCCAGGGCTGCGCCGGCGACGAAGACGAACGGGCGGGAGGGTGGCACGCGGTTGCTACAGTACCCCGATCCCAGTGGGCGACGACTTCGCTAAACTGCTGGAGTGACCGTCGTCCTCGCCGGTGGTTCGGGTTTTTTAGGCCGGAAACTTGCCGCGCGGCTCGCGAGCGAGGGACACACGACGATCACGCTCTCGCGCCGGCCCTCCGGCGACGGAAGCCAGATCGCCTGGCAGCCCGATGGCAACCCCGGCGCGTTGTCGCGCCATCTCGATGGCG
>JAYWEJ010000056.1:0-13423 GCA_043779345.1 Acidimicrobiia bacterium
GTCACGGCGTCGGTCGGCTGCACGCCGAATAACAGCGACGCGATCAATCGATTGAGCGCGAAGGCGCCGGCCAGTCCGGCGACGATACCGATCGACGTCAGCGTCAGTCCCTGCTTCATCACCGAGCCGAGCACGCTGCCTTGGTCGGCGCCGAGCGCCATGCGGATGCCGATCTCGCGGCGGCGTTCCGCCACCATGTACGACAGCACGCCGTAAGTGCCGATCGCGGCCAGCAGCAACGCCAGGCCGGCAAAGCCACCCAGCAGCTGCGCGAGCAGGCGCGGGCGCGTGATCGATTCCTCGAACACCCCGTTCATGTCGCGCAGCCGCACGATCGGAACGGACGGATCGGCTTCACGAACGGCGCCCTCGATCGCGGTGCGCAGCGTCGCCGGCGGCAGCCTCGTGCGCAGCACGAGGTTCATGGTGCCCGGCGCGTTGTTGAACGGCGGCGCAGCACTCGCGGTCTGATCGACGAAGAAGTACATTTCCGTCCCCGTCTTCTTGTCGATGCCGCCCTGCTTGACATCCTTGGCGACGCCGACGACCGTGAACCATGGCGGATCTTTCTGGTTGGTGCTCGGGCGCAGGCGCTGACCGATCGGATTGAGACCCTTCCAGAAGGTGTTGACGAGGGTTTCGTTGACGACCGCGACCATGCCCGAGGATGCCGCATCCGCCGCCTGGAATCCGCGGCCCGCGACGATCGGGATGCCCATCGTCTCGAAGTAGTTGCTCATCACGTTCTGGTAATAGTCGACGTTCTCGAACGGGCCCTCCGGTGGCGAAGTGTAGTTGTCGATGTCGGTGTCGTTGGCGTTGAGCGGGCGATTCGGCGGCAGGCCGGACATCGCGCTCGCGGTGTCGATGCCGGGCACGCTGCGCAGTTGTTCGAGCAGGCGCTGATACAGCTGCGCGCGCGGGCCGGGCTGCGGATAGTCCGCCGTCGCCAGCGACATCTGGAACGTGACCAGCCGCGCGCGCTCGAAGCCGGCGTCGACGACGGAGAGGTTGTAGACGGTACGGATCATCAGGCCGGCGCCGATCACGAGCATCACCGCCAGCGCGACTTCCGCCATCACCAGCCCGCGCCGGATGTGATGACGCGCGCCGGCCGTCGCGCCCCTGGCGCCGCCTTCTTTCAGCGCGAGTGCGAGGCCCTTGATGCGCGTGTGCACCAGCGGCGCGAGACCGAACACGAGACCGGTGGCGACCGACACGCCGACCGTGAAAATCAGCACCATCGGATCGACGGTAACGTCGGCGGTGCGCGGCAGGCTGTTCGGGTAGAGCCGGATCAGCGCCTGCACCCCGGCGCGCGCCAGCAACAGGCCGAGCACACCGCCGACGATCGACAGCAGCACACCTTCGGTCATGAACTGTCGCAGCAGGCGGCCGCGGCCCGCCCCGAGCGCAGTGCGCACCGCGAATTCGCGATGCCGCGTCTCGGCGCGCGCCAGCAGCAGGTTGGCGAGGTTCGCGCACGCAATCAGCAGCACGAAGCCCACCGCCGCCTGCAGCACCCAGATGGCGCGGCTGGCGCTGCCGATGATCTGCTCCTGCACCGCATGCATCTGCAGGATGTGTCCGAAGTTGGTCTTGCGCTCTTCCGCGCTCTTGGGTAGCGGCGCGAAGACGTGATTTTTCTGACCGGTGCGATCGCCCCACGTCTGAATCAGCTGCGCCAGCTCCGCCTGCGCCGCGTCAGGCGTCACGCCGTCTTTCAATCGGCCGACGAGATACAGGAAATGACTGCCGCGATTCTGTCGGTTGCCCGGATTGAGTCCGATCGGCATCCAGATCTCGGTGCGGTTGTCCATCACGTCCGTACCCGGCGGCATGATGCCGATCACCTCGCGTCGCAGCCCGTTGATCTCCACCATCTGGCCGATGATGTTGCTCTGCGCGCCGAACGCCGTCTGCCACAGCTCGTACGACAGGATGCAGAACGGCGGCAGCGGCACCGGGCCGGTGGGATTCGGCGGCGGCACCACATCGGTCTCGCCTTTCGCGAACAGGCGGCCCGCGATGGGCTGCACGCCGAGCGCGGTGAACAACTCGTGGTCGACTGACGCCGACCGCACGCGCAGCGGACGATCGCCCGCAGTGAGGTTGATCTCGCCGGTCGTATAGGCTCCGACCGACGCGAACGACTGCGTCAATTCGCGGAACTCGAAATACTCCGGTGGCGAGACCCAGAATTGATCGAAGCCGAACGCCGGAAACTGCGTCGTCAGATACATGAGCTGCTCGGGCTTTGGATAGCCGAGCGGGCGCAGGATGACGCCGTTGACGATCGAGAAAATCGCGGTATTTGCGCCTATTCCGAGCGCCAGGGTCAGGATCGTGACGGCCGCGAATGCCGGGGCGCGCAGCAGGCCGCGGGCGGCGAGACGAATGTCCTGGCGAAGATTATCGAAGCTCATGGAGCCTTTGACGGGCTGGAACGCTGAAGGGTTTGAAGTATAAGTTGAGGCCTTGATTCGCGTCCTGATGGCGACGCTCGTCCTGCTGCTCGTCACCGACGACAGGACGCCCGTCACCGGCTTCTTTGACTTGCCCGTTACCGGCGGCACGGCGACCTTCGAGATGCTGGCGCTCCAGCCCGAGGAGCGCGGCCACGCCGTCGCGTTGCTCGCCCGCGAAATGTTCACGCAAAGCGCGAGCGCCCTCGAGCGATCCCACGCGGTCCGCAACTTCATCGCGCAGCTGTCCCTCCCCGGCAAGGAAAAAGAGATCGCCGCGGACACGCGCCCGCTGACGATCGCCGTGCCGCTCACCGCCGATCACTGGCGCGACGCCATGGAGCTCACCGACCAGGCCGATCTCTTCGGCGCGCTGCTCTCCAATCGAGCCGCGATGCTGGTGTGCGCCGGTGCGATGGCCACCGATCCCTCGACGCGCGCGCTGCTCGACCGCGATCGCGGGCTGCTGAAGTTCATTGTCAAGACAACGCCGGCGGCGTTCTGGATCTCGGCGCGCAGCATCAAGGTCGACAACGATCGCGTCATCGTGCCGGGCGGCGCGGCGGCCGAACCGATCTGGGAGGCGCTCGTCGGGGCCAAGGTGACGAGGCCCGCGGATTTCCTGCGCGCGATGCTGGTGCGCGACTCCGGCCGCCTGGCGTGGTTCTACGACAGTATCGGCTCGATGACGCCGGAGCGCGCCGCCGCCGCGTTCGGTGCGCCCTCGATCGCGGGGCCGATCGAGCAGGCGCGCGCCTTCTACAGCGCGTTCCGATCCGCGGATTCGAACTGGAAGCTGGAGGAACATCCGTTCCTGCGCGGCACCAGCGATCCGTGGATCGTCTCATCGCAGATCGCGGTGCTCGACAACGCCGTCGCGCCGCCCGCCGGGCAGTGGTTCTGGGAGGCGCTGTTCGCTCGATCGGACATCACGCGGCGCCAGGCGTCATCGCTCGAGCGCGACACCGCCACGGCCACGCTCGCCTGGTTCGTGCAGAAGATCTCCGAGACCGGCGCGAAGGAGCGGCGCGATCGATTTGAAATGGTCCGCTTCGCGCAGGGCGTGTTCAAGAACCTCGAGGGCGAGCGCGCCACCGACGCGCTGGTCGCGCTCGGCGGGTATCGCCGCTATCGCGCCATCCTGCTGACGCTCGATCGCATGGGCATCGCGACGCCGCGTGTGCATGCCCGCCTCATCGAAGCCGCGCGCCGCCTCGACGACGAGCTCTCCGGCCGCGACGAGAGGAACGCGGTGGTCGCTTTTCAGTCGTCGATCGCGATTCTCGAGCGCGCCCGCCTGACCGACGGGTTGGACACCGCCGCCGCGGAGAAGCTGCTGCTGTCGCTGGCCGGCACGATCGATCCGCCGCCGGAAGCGGCGACGAAAACCCGGCCGTTCACCGCCATCACGCACTGGATCGTCAACACGCTGCTCGACGCGCTGCCGCCGCTGGTGCAGCCGGATCAGTGGACGACGGCGAACACGGCGTACGAGTCGCGATTGCTGCAGGCGCTCGCCGGCCGGCCGACGGATCCCGGCGCGCCGACGCTCAAGTGGGAAGGGCTCGACTACCGCGTCGACTGGTTTGCCGGCGAGCACGCGAGGCTGAAGCGCATTCGCGAGCAGATCGAATCACCCGGCCTCGACGCGTCGCTGGCGGCGGACGACGCCGAGAAGATCAGCGCGGCGCTGCTGGCGTTGATCTACGCGCCGGCGCTCGGCGATCCCGAAGGCCCGGCGCTGCTGGGCGGCGACATCGCGCAGCGGCACAACTTCGGCCTCGTCGGGCCGGCGGGCATGCGCCGCGATTTCGTCGCGTGGGCGGTGCCGAAGGAGCAGGTCGGTGACGGCTCGCCGTGGCACATCGAGGGATCGATCCTCGGTCTCGACATCGCGCTGGCGCGGCTCGCGCTGCGCCGCATTGCCGACAACGAAATGCCGACCGCGCCGTCGATCAACCTGAACGACCAGCTGACATTTGCGCGCACGGTGATGACTATCAATCCCCGGTCACTCCGCGATCAGGATCGCGATCGCATCGTGGCCGCGATCGCGCGCGGCCGGGAACGCGTCAAGGCCGCCGGCGCCAGCCTGCCGGCCGTGATGACGCTGGCGAACGAAGCGCAGTTGTCCGCGTCGGTCAGGCAGACCCTGGCGTGGACGATCGCCCGAACGCCGGACGCGGTGCCGGCGCTCTTCGGGCTGCGCGACCTGCTCTGGCTCGGTAAGCCCGACCTGTCGCAGGAAACGCTCGATCACTGGGGCGTCTACGTCGAGAGCCTCGAAAGCCGGCTGAAGACGTCGATGCCGGTGCCCTCGCCCTGGGAAAACTTCGGGGGCCGCGCCGACGGCGGCATGATCGCGACGCAGGCGCCCGACCTGATCCTGCGCCTGGCGGAAGAAACGGCCCGGCTGAAGCTCCCGGCGCAACTGGTCCCCGGCCTGCTCATGTATGCGGCCCAGGATTACTGGCACGACGTCGACTCGCGCTTCCCGGACGACTGGCCGGCGATGGTGCGACAAGCACTGGCGCTTTCGCCGTCGCGGGTAGAAGATTACGTGGCGGCGCTGGCCGGCGGCGGCCCGCTGCGCCCGCGGTAGCGGGTGGTGCTTTGCACCAACGGCTATTAGTTATTGCAATTTATGCGAACTATCGGCGTTCTTCTCGTACTCACCGTTGCGCTTTCGGGGCAGGAGCCACAACCGCCCGCGGAGCTCGTGATCCGGGTCGTGTCGCCGGAACCCGACTCGTACGTCAGCGGCCTGACCAAGCTCAAGGCGGAAATCCTGCCGAAGATGCTGGCGACGCGCGTCGCGCAGATCCTGTTCTTCGCCGACGGCAAGCAGGTCTGCAACGTGCTCGATCCGATCGCGGCCGAGTGCGAGTGGGACGCCGGCGCCGAAGTCCGCCCGCACGTCCTGCGCGTGGTGGCCAACATGATCGGCGGCGGCCGCATCGTCGCCAGCTCGCGCACCAAGGGACTCGATCAGGTCGAGAAGGTGTCGGTCGACGTCGTGCAGGTCACCGCGGTCGTCACCGAGCGCGGGCGATTCGTGTCCGGCCTGCAGCAGAACGTGTTCCGGCTGCTCGAGGACGGCGTGCCGCAGACCATCGGCCACTTCTCGGCCGAGGGCTCGCCGCTCGAGATCGTCGTCGCCATCGACGTCAGCGAGAGCATGACGCTGGCGATGCCGCAGCTGAAGAACTCGGTGAAGAAGTTCCTGAACGCGCTCGGCACGAAGGATCAGGTGACCATCGCCGCGTTCAACGACAACATGTTCACGCTCACCAAGCGCGAGACCAACCCGCAGCAGCGGACGCGGGCGATCGATCGGCTGACGCCGTGGGGCGGCACCGCGCTCTACGACGTCATCATCCGCGGCGTGCAGCAACTCTCGAAGCAGCCGGGGCGGCGCGTGCTGGTGGTGTTCAGCGACGGCGACGACCGCACCAGCCACGCGACCATTCATGCCGTCGAACAGGCGGTGCGCGCCAACGACGCGACGCTGTTCATGGTGGCGCTCGGCCGCGGCGTCAAAGAGGCGCAGCTCAAGTCGGGAATCGAAAAGATGGTCGAGCTGAGCGGCGGCCGCGCCTTGTTCGTCGAGCGCAGCGATCAGCTCGATGCGCCATTCGCCGAGATCCTCGAAGAACTATCGAATCAATACATCATCGGCTACGAGTCGAAGAACACCTTGCGCAAGGGCGGCTGGCGCGAAGTGAAGCTCGAGATCCCCGGCTCCAGCTTCAACGTCCGCGCCCGGCAGGGCTATCGCGCGCCCGGGCCCTAGCATGCGTCACCTCCTCCTGGCCGCCGCCGTCGCGATCGCCGGCTCGATCGCGATCGACGCGCAGCAGCCGCCGCCGCAGCAAGTGCCGCGGCCCTCATTCGAGACCAAGGCCGAGATCGTGCTGGTCGACGTCAACGTCGTCGATCGCGAGGCGAAGCCGGTGCCGACGCTGACGACCGCGGACTTCGAGCTCGAGGTCAACGGCCAGCCGCGCAAGATCGAGACGGTGCAGTTCATTGCCACGGTCGCGACCGACGTCACGCCGGCCACTCCGCGCGAGGCGGCCTTCACGTCGAACGAAAGCCAGACCACCGGACGATTGCTGCTGTTCGTCGTCGATGAAAGCAGCTTGCGCGCGGGCGCCAACCGCTCGATCCTGAGGGCGGCGCAGTCGCTGTTCACTCGCCTGGCGCCAGGCGACCTGGTCGGCCTGGCGCGCCTGCCCACCGGTTTCGGCGGCGTCGAGTTCACGGCCGATCGCGCGCGCGTCACCGACGCGCTGATGAAGGTCACCGGCGCCGCCAGCTCACGCGTCGGCATGATGCACATCAACATCAGCGAAGCGTGGGCGCTCGAGAGCAATGACGAAGGCACGTTCCAGCAGGCGGTCAGCCGCGAATGCGCCGGCATGACCGGCGCCGACCTGGAGGCCTGCCGCAACACGGTCGAGGCCGACGCGCGCGCGCTGCTGCTAGAGGCGAGCGGCCGCGCCCGCGCGACCCTGCAATCGCTCGAAGCGCTGCTCAGGAACCTGGCGCCGCTGAAAATGCCGGTCAACATCGTGTTGATGTCGGAAGGCATGTTCGTCGCCCGCGATCGGCAGAGCATGACCGCGCTGGGACGCCTCGCCGCCGAAGCGCGCGCGACCATCCACGTCATTCGCCCGTCGCAACAGTTCTTCGACGTCGAGGACCGGGCGCCCGGCGGAGGCATGTCGCGGTTCTTCGACGATGGGCTGATGAGTGAGGGACTGGAACAAGTGGCCGGCGCGACCCGCGGCTCGATGAGCGTGGTCACCGGCGACGGCAAGATCGCATTCGACCGGCTCGGGCGTGAGCTGTCCGGGTACTACCTGCTTGGCTTCGAACCGTCGGAAGCTGACCGCACCGGACGGGAGCGGCGCATCAAAGTGTCGGTCAGGACACGCGGGCTCACCGTTCGCGCGCGGCCGACGTTCGTGGTACCGGCGGGCGACTCGGCAACGACAACTGCGGCGGCGCTGACGCCGATGCAGCAACTCGGCGAGGTCCTCAAGTCGCCGCTGCCGCAGCGCGGCCTGCCGATGCGCGTCGCCTCGTATTCGTCGCCCGACAGCAGCGGCAAGGTCCGCGTCGTCATCACGGCGGAAGTCGGCGACCCTGCGACCACGCCCGCGGAGTGGCCAATCGGGGTCATCGTGCTCGACAAGAACGACAAGATCGTGGTGAATCGCGGCGGCGTCTCGACGCTTCAACCCGCGAGCCGGGGAATGGAATCGCCGCGGCTGCTGCTGACGTCGGTGGCGCTCGATCCGGGCGAGTACACGCTGCGCCTGGCGGCCGTTGACGACACCGGCCGCGGCGGCAGCGTCCATCACACGATCCACGCGCGCCTCAACCGCGGCCCGAGCGGCATCAGCGTCTCCGACTTGATGCTGGTGCCGCAGCCCCCCGTCGCCGGCGAGTTACCGCGGCCGCGGCCGACGACGGTGATCGACAGCGAGACGGTGTCGGCGATGATCGAGCTGACGGGCGCCGATCAGGGGCTGCTCGGCAAGACGAAAGTCACGCTGCAGATCGCCGACGCCGAAAACGGCAACGCGCTCGTCAACGTCGAGGCCAGGCAGGCCGCGCGCGGCAACGTCCGCGCGTTTGCCGCGCAGATGCGCCTCGGCGTGCTGCCGCCGGGCGAGTATGTGGCGCGCGCAATCATCGCGACGCCGGGCGTGCCGGAGATGCGGTTGACGCGAGCGTTCATGCTCTCCCCTGTCGCCGACACCTCGGCGCCGCCGCCCGATCTCGGCGTGCCGCTCGATCCCGACGCGCCGCCCCCGCCGGTCGCGGCATCGAAGATCCTGGCGCCGGTACCAAGATTCTCGGCGCGCTCGATCCTGGTGCCCGAAGTCGTGCAGCCGTTCCTCGAAGGCCTGGCGGACTTGTATCCGCCGTCGCCGGCAGTGGAAGCGGTGATCGAAAAGGCCAAAACCGGTAACTACGACGCGCCGTCGGAACGCGGCGCGACCGCCGAGGACGAAGTGAACCTCGCGTTCGTGCGCGGGCTCGGCGCGCTCAGCAAGGGCGAGGTGGCGCAGGCCGCGGCGTGGTTCCAGCAGACACTCAAGGGCGCGTCGGATTTCCTCGGCGCCGCCTTCTATCTCGGCGCGACGCATGCGGCGAGCGGGCGCGACAAGGAAGCGATCGGCGCGTGGGAGATGGCGCTGCTCAGCGAGAATCCGGCCGCGGTCTATCCCGTGCTCGTCGATGCGCTGTTACGCATGGGTGACGGACGCATGGCGCTCGATATTCTCGAAGAGGCGCCGGGCGCGTGGCCAAACGACAACGAGCGCCTGAAGCGCGAAGCCATCGCCCTGGCCATGCTCGGCGACTTCAGCGGCGCACTGCCGAAGCTGAAGGATCAACTCGACAACACCAGGAACGACGACCAGCCGCTGCTGTTCGTAGCGATCCAGGTGCTCTACCGGTTGCATCAGCAAGACAAGAGCCTGAGCCCGGACAACTTCGTGCGCTTCCGCAGCTACGTCGAGCGCCACCAGAAACTCGGTGGCCCCGATCGCGCCATCGTCGAAACCTGGCGCCGCGCGGTCCTGGGCCGGTAGAGGCGGGACTTCAGTCCCGCCTGCGCAGGCGCGTCTAAAGACGCGCCTCTACGTCTCCCTCAATACAGCGACGGGATCGGTCTGCGCCACTCTTCGCGCCGGGACGACGCACGCGATCACGCCAACGATGAGCAGGGCGATCGGCGCCAGCCCGAAACTGATCCAGTCGCGTGGCGAGACGCCGTAGAGAAACGGCGACAGGCTGTTTGATAACCCGGCCGACGCCGCAATCCCGATCACCAGGCCGGCGATAATGGCGACCGCCATCTGTTTCAGCGCCACGGCGATCACCTCGGCTCGGTTCGCACCGAGCGCACTTCTGACCGCCAGCTCGCGCGCGCGTTGCGCCACGGTCTGCGACAGCACCCCAAACAACCCCGCACCGGCGATCGCCAGCGCGAACACCGCAAACCCGCCCAGCAACACCGCATACGTCCGCGGCCGCGACAAGCTCGCACCGACGCGCTGATCCATCGTCATCACGCCGTCAACGACCAGGTTCGGGTCCTGTTCCCGCACGAAGGCTCGCAGGCTCTCGACATGACCCACCGGATCGCCGGTGGTGCGCAAGACAATAAACCACTGCTCGAAGTTCAGCCCCGCCAGCTGCGCTGCCGGCACAAACATCTCGGACTGCGGCGCGCCGTCCGGGCGATCCTGTTTGACGTCGTCGATCACGCCGACGATGAAGGCGGCGGGACCGGAGTTCGAGGAACCAATGGCGCGTGGCCCGAGCGAGAGCCCGACCGCGCTCGCGATCGGCACATCGTCGAGGTACTTGCGCACGAACGAGCGGTTGACGACCACCGCGCCGGGCGCGGCCGCGTCGTCTGCCGCCGACAACGGCCGGCCGGCCTTGACGCGGATGCCGAGCGCGCCAAAGTACTCGGGCGTCACGACGCGGCGAATCGATTCCGCTTCGACCGTCGTTCCGGCACGGGTTGGCGACGGAAACGTGAAGGTGGCGAAGCCGCCCGCCGATGCCAGGGGCAACGCCGTACTCCGTGCGGCGTGGGTCACGCCGGGAAGCACCCTGACGCGATCCAGGATCGCATCCATGACCTGCAGCTTCCGCTCGAGCGGATACGCGGCGGTGAATGGAACGGTTGCCGTCAGGACGTTGGTCGGGTCGTAACCGCGATCGGCCGCGGCCAGCGCGCTGAAGCTCCGCACCAGGAGCAGGGCGCCGACCAGGAGCACGCACGTCACCGCGATCTGACTGCCGGCGACGACCAGGCGCGTCAACGCCACGCTGCCGCGTCCGGCGCCGGCTGAGGCCAGGCTGCCGTCCGACATCGCGCGCACGAGATCCAGACGACGCATGTGCAGGATCGGCAACATGCCGACGGCGAGCGTAGTGAGCGCCAAGAGCAGGATCGAGAATGCCAGCACGCGGCCATCGATCGCGATCGCCTCCGCGCGCGGAAACCCGGCGGGCAGCAACGACGGCATCAGCCGATGCAGGGCGATGCTGACGAGCAATCCAAGCGCGACGCCGCTGATGCTGACGATGGCGTTTTCGATCATCAGCTGTCGTGACAGCCGACCGGTGCCCGCGCCCAATGCCGCGCGAATCGTCAACTCGCGGGCCCGCGCGCCGGCTCGCGCCAGCTGCATGTTGGCGACGTTCGCGATCGCCGTCACGAACAGCAGTGCGGAGGCGATCAACAGGATCAGGATGGCAGGACGCACTTCGGCGGTCGCTGCCGCGCTCGCATCGACCACCGTGATCTGGATCGGGTCCTTGCCGCCGAACAGCGACATCGCGGCCATTCCCGCGTCGGGCGCGGAAACCGCGCGCGCCGTGGCCTCGGCCGCGGCCTGCTCAGGAGTGACGCCTGGTTTCAAGCGCGCGAGCGCGCGGAAAATCTGGCCGCGTTTGGCGCCGTTGGGGCCGTCGACGCCCAGGATTTCCGTCGGCAACCACAGCTGGGTCGCGCTGCTCGGGAATGCGAATGAGCGCGGCATGATGCCGATCACAGTGTAGGGCACTCCGTTGAGGACGATCTGCCGGTTGAGCACGTCAGCGCTCGCACCGAACCGCTCTTCCCATAATCCGATCGAGAGAATGGCGACGCCGGGCTGACCGCGGGTGCCTTCGGCGGCGGCAAACCCGCGGCCGAGCAGCGGTTGCACCCGCAGCAGGTCGAACATGTTTGGGGTAATCGAAGACACGCTGACGCGCGTCGCATCACCGGCGCCGGTGAGCGTGGACGAGCCGTCGCGAAAGGCGGCAATCCCCTCGATGGTCTGCGGCGATTCGCTCCACGCCAGGAACGATCCGTTCATCATCGTTCCCGGGATGCGGCCTTCCTTGCCGCCGCGCGACTCGATCACGCGCACCAGTCCATCGCCATTCGCCCACGGCAACGGCCGCAGCAACACACCGTAGGCGACGCTGAACAGCGTCGTCACCGCGCCGACACCGAGTGCAATCGTGAGGATCGTCAACGCCGCATAACCCGGGCGCGCACGCAACAACCGCAAGCCGTAGACGAGGTCAGACATTCTTGATGCCTGCTACTTTATCGATCGCTTTCGCGAATGTCTGCCAGATCAGTCTCTGCCGCACCAACGTCCCCCGGCCTCCCGGAGTCAGGCGGTAATAGCGCCGCCGGCGCTGACCCTCTTTCTCCACCCAACGCCCTTCGATCATCCCCTTTGACTCCAGGCGGTGAAACGTTGGATAGAGGGAGGTGATGTGGAAAGCGATGGTGCCATCGGATTTCTCTTCTATCTGTTTCCCGATGTCGTAGCCGTGTCGTTCCCGGTCTTCGAGCAGGGCGAGGATGAGCAATTCGGCGCTGCCACGCTTCATCTCGCGCTCAAGCATCGTTGAGCCCATATATTGGCTCAAACAATATCATGTGCGCGGTTTGTTACAGAAATTGCCATCTCGAGAGAGATTACACAGGTCTTACAGTGCCCTCGACAGCCTCTTGATAATGTTCATAGCGACATGATTGCTGTGACCGAAATCTATGGCCGCAAGGCCTCCGACGGTAAACCGAACTGGATTACCGCCATTGCGATGATCGCTTTTCACGTCCTCGCCGTCGTCGCCCTGTTCAACATCAACTGGGGCGCCATCGGCATGGCCGCCGTGTTGTGGTGGGTCGCCGGCTCGCTGGGAATCGGCATGGGCTATCACCGCCTGCTGACGCACCGCGGCTACAAGACGCCGAAGTGGATGGAATATTTCCTCACCTTGTGCGGCACGCTCGCGCTCGAAGGCGGACCGATTTTCTGGGTCGCCACGCACCGCATTCATCACCAGCATTCGGATCATGAAGGCGATCCGCACACCCCATCGGAAGGCACCTACTGGGCCCACATGGGATGGATCATGACCGGCCAGGCGATGCATCACAACACCGAGGTGCTCGCGCGCTACACGCCCGATCTCAGCAAGGACAGATTCCACGTCTGGCTGACCAAGTGGCACTGGATACCGCAGGTGGTCGTCGGCCTGCTGTTGCTTGCCTTCGGCGGCTGGACCTATGTGCTGTGGGGCACATTCTTCCGCACCACCTACGGCCTGCACTGCACCTGGCTCGTGAACTCGGCGACGCACCTGTGGGGCAAGCGCCGCTTCCAGACCCGCGACGACTCGCGCAACAGTTTCTGGGTGGCGATGATGACCTTCGGCGAGGGGTGGCACAACAACCACCACGCGCACCCGGTGTCGGCGCGCCACGGCCTGGCCTGGTACGAGTTCGACATGAACTGGATTGGCATCAGCGTGATGAAAGCGCTGGGCCTCGCCTGGGACGTCAAGGTGGCGAAGCTCCGCGAGGAAATGAAGGAAGAAGCAGCGTAACATTCTGGCGTGACCCGACGCCAGACAGCTTCCATCGTCTTCGTCCTCCTCTGCATCGTTCTCGTCGCCGCAGCCGTTACCCTCAACATCGGCTGGATCCTGGTGAATGGGCGGCGCGTCGCGCCGCTCGTCCTCGGCGTCATCACCTTCTCCCTGATCATCGCGGGCCTGATCGTCTACACGGTGTTCCTGGTCCGCGAAATGGGCATCACCGAACAACAAGACAGCTTTCTCAACTCGGTGACGCACGAGCTGAAGACGCCGATCGCGTCGATCCGCCTCTATCTCGAGACGTTGCAGTCGCGCGAGGTCGGCGATGCACAGCGCAAGGAGTTCTACCGGATCATGCTGCAGGATGCCGACCGCCTGCAGCACACCGTCGAGCAGGTGCTGCGCGCCGGCGTGGCGCGGCACCAACGCAAGCTCGAACAACGCGCGCCGGTGGATCTTGGCTGGCTGGTGCAGGAATGCGCCGACACCGTGCGGACGCGGCATCACCTCACCGAAGACGCGATCGCCGTCGTCGGCGG
>JAYWEJ010000057.1:0-13396 GCA_043779345.1 Acidimicrobiia bacterium
AACTACAAAGGCATCGCGCGCGGCAACACGATCACCGGCACCGTGATGACGACCAAGGGCGAACTGCCCTGGACCGCCTCGCGGAAGTAACTGCAAAAAGGGGTCAGGTCCTGATTCTTGGCAGAAAGCCCCGTGCTGACCTGACCCCAATCAAGCATCTTGCGGAATTTCAGAACCTGACCCCTTATTGCGAGAGTTTTTCCATGGCGACGGTGTAGGCGCGGCGGCCGGCCTGGGGGTCGTACACGATCACCGGCATCAGCGTGCCGCGGATCCGATCCGGATTCGATCGCGCGTATGCCATCAGGGTGGTCGCGAGCAGCTGCTGCGATCCTTCTTCCAGACCGTCGCGCGGCACGCCCGAGAGCAAGTCGTTGAGCGTCACGTCCCACGCCTCGCCCCAGAGCAGCGCATCCACGACAGTCCCCTTCACGACGTTGTGCGAGAAGTTGAAGAAGAACGACAGCGGCGAGTACGCCGTTTCGGTCGGGCGATAACGCTGAAACGATTCGAGCAACACCGCACGGTGGCGCGTGAAGCCAGCCACGAACCTGACGCGATCGGCTTCTGAATTCGCCAGCGACGCCGGCGGCACGCCGATAAATGCGCGCGCGTCTGCGGTCAGGCCATTCAGCAACGCCTCCTCGATCACCGCCTGCGTCCTCACCGCCGACGCCGCGGCGCTGGCAGGGTGGCTGAGGAGGCCGGCGTCGGCGAGCCGCGAGTACTCGCGCATCACCGCGGCGAGAGCAAAACAGAGCCACGGGTAGTCGGCAAGGTTGTCGTCGCGCAGCGCCAGCGTGTCGCGGCCGCACTGCGCCTCGAAGCCGAAGCGCAGGTGACAGCCCATGCTCGACGCGTGACCGAGGCCGATCCGGAACTGGTGATGGTCGTCGAGCGTGCGCACCTTCGCGAGCAGCCTGGCGTAACCCCGCTCTTCGGGCTCGAAGTGCGACGTCCCGATCAACATCAGCGTTTCGGCGTCGGCGGCGAACTGCTGGCCGCTGCCATTAGGCCCCTGGAGCTCCGCGAGCAGCGTATTGAGCAGCGCGAAGTTCTCGTCGGGATCGCCATCGTCCCAGATGCGCATGGTCAGCAGCGCGAGGACGTGCATGAAGTAGTAGTCCAGCAGGATCGCGAGCTCGGCGGCGTTGGCCGGCTCGCCGCCGCGTTGATCGGCGAGGAAGTGCAGCACGTCGACGGGGATGCTGTCGGGATTGGACTGCTGCGCGACGCCGTCCCAGTCGTGCAGGATGTGGAAACCTTCGGCCCGGGTCCGGCCGTCGAAGCTGCTGATCACGCGATCGAGGAAGATCTGCTGCCCGGCGGCGCGAAAACGGTTGGCGCGCATGGCATCGCGCAGCGCCAGGAGCGAGGCGCCGAGCGTCTTTCCGGAGAGGGCCTCGACGATCTGCCGCCGAACCGGGCCGTGCAGGGCGGCACCGACGAGACCGCACGCCTGTTCGAAAGTCATTTCCACGAGTAGCCCGTCAATCTTAAGATACGGCGCATGCCACGAGCTACCTTCGTTTTCGCGTTGATGGTGTCCTTCCTCTCGCTCGGCGTGCAGGGACAGCAGCGGCGCTTCACCGTCGTCGAAGCGACCATCCCGCAGATGCAGGAGGCGATGGCGAAGAAGCAGATCACGTCGCGCCAGCTGGTCGAGCAGTACCTGATCCGGATCGCGATCCACGAAGAACGGCTCAACGCGGCGCTGGCGATCAACCCGAAGGCGCTCGAGGAAGCCGACGCACTCGATCGCGAGCGCGCGCAAGGCAAGCTCCGCGGACCGCTGCACGGCATCCCGGTGGCGCTCAAGGACAACATCCACACCACCGACATGCCGACGACCGGAGGCGCGCTCGTCTTCGCCGGTTACGTTCCGCCCTACGAAGCGACGCTGACGAAGAACCTGAGAGACGCCGGCGCGATCATCATCGCCAAGACCGGGCTGACGGAGCTGGCCAACTGGGTCGCCGGCAATCCCAACGCGATGCCGGGCAACTACAACGCGGTGGGCGGCTTCGCCTTCAATCCGTACGACCCGCGGCCGGATCCGCGGCCGGAGCCGGGCGACGGACGGCCGGTGCTGCAGACCGGCGGCTCGAGCTCGGGCATCGGCACCGCCGCCAACTTCTGGGCGGGCAGCGTCGGCTCCGACACCGGCGGCTCGATCATCAGCCCGTCGAACGCGAACATGCTCGCCGGCATCAGGCCGACGATCGGACGCATCAGCCGCTACGGCGTGATTCCGATCACCGCCGATCACGACACCGCCGGCCCGATGACGAGGACGGTGGCCGACGCCGCGATCATGCTCGGCGCGATGGAAGGGGCCTCACCCGATCCGAACGACGCGGCGACCCGGACGTGCACGCCGCCGCCGAACCGCGATTACACCAAGTTCCTCAATGCCGCGGGGCTCAAGGGCGTCCGCATCGGCGTGCCGCGCGCGTTCTACATCGATCGCGTCACGCTGCCGGGCGAAACGACGCCGCGCGGCGGCATCAACCCGGAACAGGCCAAGGTGATGGCCGAGGCCATCGCCGTGCTGAAGCAGCAAGGCGCCATCGTCGTCGATCCGGCCGACATCCCGAGCGTCGTCGCCACGGCCGCCAACGACAGCTTCCCGGTGTGGGATTTCTGCTCGGGCGGCGAGCATGCCAAGGGCAAGGACGCGAACTGCTCGATCAACTTCAAGTACGGGATGAAGCGCGATTACAACGCGTGGCTCGCCACGCTGGGGCCGTCGGCGCCGGTGAAGTCGCTGAAGGAGCACCGCGAGTGGAACATCGCGCACGCCAAGGCGGGCGCCATCAAGTATCAGCAGTCGCGCTTCGACATCTCCGACGAGATCGATCTGGTTGTTGACAAGGCGCGGCTCGACGCGGATGACGCGAAGGATCGACGGTTGAGCCGCGATCAGGGCATCGACGGCGCGCTGAAGCAGCACAACCTCGACGCGTTGATCACGCCCGGCGGATCAGGAGCGGGCATCGCGTCGCGCGCCGGCTATCCGATTGTCGCCGTGCCGTTCGGCATGGTGCCGAACGCGCCGCAGCAGCCGTTCCCGGCCGGCTTCAACGCCAGGCCCGCGCCGTTCGGCATCGGCTTCGTCGGCGCGCAGTGCAGCGAGCCGAAGCTGATCGAGATTGCGTTTGCGTTCGAGCAGGCGACGAAGAAGCGCGTCGCCCCTTCGCTGTTCCCGTGAGGCATTGGCCGGTTAAGAGCTGCTCGTAATGCTCAGCAGCTTGTCGACTTCGTCCTGCAGGTCGCGCGTCAGCTGCGATCGATAGCGGCGAATCAGCGTGTCGGCGACGGTCTCGTAGTACCAGAGCGTGCCGTCGCGCCGGCCCTGGAAACGATCCCAGACCGCGTCACCGTGCTCGTGGTAGTCGCGAATGATCGATCGCACGTTGTGCAGCTTGTCGGCCGCGGAGACCATGCACACCGACAGGCTCGCGTTCTCGAGGTGCGCGAGGTAGTTTTCCTTCCGCTCCTGCCACGGCAGCTTGTCTTCGGGATCCTCGACGAGGCTGTCGCTGCAGCCGAGGACGATGTCGGCGACGGCATCGCCGAAACGCGCGCGAATTTCGGCGAGCGTCGCTTCCCCGCCGCCGTCTTCCGCCGCGTCGTGCAGCAGCGCGCCGATCGATTGATCCTCATCGGCGCCGTATTCCATCGCGATCGCGGTGACGCCGAGCACGTGCGCGATGTAGGGGATCCCCGTCCCCTTCCGGCGCTGCCCGCTATGCACCTGGTAGGCGTACGCCATCGCGGACGCGAACCGGTCGGTCGTCAGCGGCATGCGTGAATGGTAGCGCAGGTCAGGAGCGGGAGGTCGTGCCGGCGGTGACGCACGAGCGCTGATCGAGCAGGTATTCCGCGAGCAGATCGTCTTTCTTCCGGTGCAGCTGGCTGTGCGCTTCGCAGATGTCGCTCAGCCACTTGGCGGTCTTCGGATCGCCGAAGTGGCCCGACGCGTAGCCGCAGAACAACGTGTAGGACTCGCGCTTGCCGAGGACGTTCCACAACTCCTCGAGCTGGTGGGCCGCCTTGTACTTGCCGCGCGACGCCAGCACGTCCACCATTTCGCCGTAGATGCAGACGCGCGTGTCGATCGAGAGCCGCGCGACGAGCGTGCCGACCACTTCGTCGAAGGCGACTGCATTGGGAACGTCCTGACGCATGAACTTCTCAAGCGTCTGAGACGCGTCGAGCATCACCAACCGATTGGCGAGCATCGCCTCGCGGATGTTCAGGCCGGCCTCTTCGAGTTTGCGGGTCAGGAGCTCGCGGTGTTGCGGCGTGGCCACGACGAGGAGCGGTTCCCCGCGCTGGAAGCCCGCCATCAGGAAAGCAGCGACCGTTTCGGCCAGCGACTTCGATGAGTCGAACAGCTGAAGATGGTGTTCTGACGTGCAAAAGCTTTCGTCGTGTCGCATCAACCGGCTCCCAGAATACGGGTATTCCCCTAGGCTGACAAGCTCTACCAAACAAAAACTTGAATTCCCTTATCATCTGCCCAATGCCGCCTCCAGCCCAGCCGTCGCGCGTCCGGGCCGTCGACATCGCGAGGGGACTGGTGATGGTGCTGATGGCCATCGACCATGTGCGTGTCTATGCGGGCGTTCCCGCCGGCGGGCCCGCACCGGCGATCTTCTTCACGCGCTGGGTGACGCATTTCTGTGCACCCGGGTTCGTGTTCTTCGCGGGGACCTCGGCATTCCTGCGTGGATCGCGGGCAGCCGGCACTGCAGAGCTGTCACGGTATCTGCTGTCCCGCGGCCTGCTCATCGTCCTGCTCGAGCTCACGGTGATGCGCTTCTTCTGGACCTTCAACTTCGACGTCGTGAACTACAACCTCGCCGGCGTGCTCTGGATGATCGGCTGGAGCATGGTCGCGCTGGCCGGCCTGGTGTGGCTGCCGTTCAGCGCCATCGCCGCGATCGGCCTGGTCATCGTCCTCGGACACAACCTCGTCGATCCGTTTCTCCGCGACTTCGGGCGGGCGATCGGCGAGAGCCCGGTCCGCTGGTTCTGGCAGTTCCTCTATTTCGGCGGGTCGGTGAACCTCGGCGAGTCGGGCCCGAGGATCGCCATCCTGTATTCACTGATGCCGTGGATCGGCGTGATGGCGGCCGGCTACGCATTCGGGCGGGTCGTGCAATGGCCGAGCGAGCGGCGCCATCGCGCGTGTCTCACGATCGGCGGCGTCGCGATCGCGCTCTTCATCGTGCTCAGGACCTTCAACCTCTATGGCGATCCGCGGCCGTGGACCGGCGAGCAACCGCTCTCCTTCCTCAACACCACGAAGTATCCCGCGTCGTTGCTGTTCCTGTTGATGACGCTCGGTCCGTTGATCGCGTTGATGCCGCTGTTCGAGCGGGCCGGCGGCGCGGTCATGAACGCGCTCGAGCTGTTCGGCCGCGTGCCGCTCTTCTATTACGTGCTGCACATTCCGTTGATCCACGTGGCGGCGATGATGGTGTCGCTGATTCGGTCCGGCTCGATCACGCCGTGGCTCTTCGCCAACCATCCGATGGAGCCGCCGGATCAGCCGCCCGGCTATCGCTGGAGCCTGTGGCTGCTCTATCTCGTGACGGCACTGTGCGTGCTCGCGCTCTACGCAGCGTGCAGGTGGTGGATCAGACGACGGCAGGCGGCGTCAGGCGGCTTTGCGGGAACGGCTGGCGCGGCGTAACAGCGAGACCAGGCGCGCTTCCGCATCGAGCAGGCCGCGGGGTGTGGCGGCCGCGGGCACCTCGCTTAACGTGATGCCCTCTCGAAACGAGTCAAGCACGGCGGGGTGGATGTAGGAGCCGCGGCACACCGAACGCGTGTTGCCCAGCGCTTCGGCGACGCAATCGATCGCCGTGACGATGGCACGGTTGATCGCCGTCTTCGTCTCCGGAGACTCGATCTTGTCGAGCGCCTGAGCGGCCGCCAGTGTGCCCGCCCACGTCCGGAAGTCCTTGGCGGTGAACGAGTCGCCGTTGATTTCTCCCAGGTAGGCGTTGACGTCGGTCGACGACAGGTTTCTCACCTTGCGATGATCATCGCGATATTGAAACAGCGTCTGACCCGGCAGATCCTGGACCTCGCGGACGGCCTTCGCGAGACGCGGCTCTTCAATCTCGACTTCCTGGAACACGCCGCTCTTGCCGCGGAAGGCGAAGCTCAACTTCCGGCCGCGAACCGTCACGTGCCGATCGAGCAGCGTCGTCAAGCCATGCGACTTGTGCTTGCGCATGTACTCGTCATTGCCGATGCGGATGTAAGTGCGTTCGAGCAGCTCGACGACGGTGGCGAGGACGCGTGGCCTGCAGCACGCCGGTCCCATCATGTCGCGGCGTGTGCGACGTCGAATCACCGGCAGCGCTTCGGCGAAGGCCAGCATGCGATGGTACTTGGTCGAGTCGCGCTCGGTTCGCCAGTTGGCGTGATAGCGATATTGTTTGCGGCCGGCCGCGTCGTAACCGATGGCCTGCAGATGCGCGCGCGGATCGGTCGAGATCCACACCCTGATCCACGCCGGCGGCAACACCAGCGCGCGCAGGCGCGCCAGCGTCTTCGCATCCCTGATGATGCGACCCTTGGCGTCGCAAAACACGAATCCCTTACCTCGGCGCTTCCGCGTGATGCCGGGCGACTCGGAACTGGCGTAGCGAAGGCCCGCGGCCCTCGCGCTGGATACACCGGCGGCCGTTTCGGCCTTGTGGGTGCTCATGATGGTGGTGAGTCGCTCACATCCGCTATCGGTGCAACGCCGTTGCCAGAACAGCGGCAGAGGTGTCTAATCCCGCGATGCGGTTCCTGTTCGTGGCTGGCGCGGCGCTGTGTATGGCCTTTGCTGTCACCAGTTACGCCCAATCGACGCCGCCCGATGCCGTGCCAGCGAGTGCAATTCCGGCAATCCTCGATCTCTTCAAGACCTATCAGGTGGTCGGGCTCGGAGAAGGCCCGCATGGCAATCTCGAGGGTCACGCGTTTCGCATGATGCTGCTGCGCGATCCGCGCTTTCCGGAAACGGTCAACGACATCCTCGTCGAGAGCGGAACGGCGCGGTATCAGGATTCGATGGATCGCTACATTCGCGGTGAGCCCGTGCCCCGCCAGGAACTGCGGCGCGCGTGGGAAGACACCACCAATCCCGGCACCAACTGGGACAAGCCGATGTACGAAGAGTTCTTCACGGCCGTCCGCGCGGTGAATGCGACGCTGCCGAAGGAGAAGAAGCTGCGCGTCCTGCTCGGCGATCCGCCGATCGCGTGGGAATCCATCCGCAAGCGCAGCGATCTGCGCCCCTGGAACATGCAACGCGACGCCCACGCGTTTGCAGTGCTCAAGCGCGAATCGCTGTCGAAGAATCGCAAGGCCCTCGTGATCTATGGCGACGGACACTTCCAGGGTCGCGGCTTCAAGGCCAACTCGCTGACCAATCTGATCGAGCGCACGGGCACCAGGATGATCACCATCTCGGTGCGCTACGGCGAGCTGATCAAGATCCAGCCGTCGGTCGCGGCGTGGAAGACGCCGAGCCTCGCGCTGATCCGCGGAACAACGATCGGGCGGAAGTACTACGCGCAGTTTTACCCGATGCCGCCGGCGCCGGGCTGGAACACCGTGCTCATGCAGGACCAGTTCGATGCCGTCCTCTATCTGGGCGCGAAGCCGCCAACGATGACGCTCATCCCGAAGAGCCTGTGCCTCGATGCGGCGTACATGAAGATGCGGATGGCGCGCCTCGACGCCGTGGCCAACTCTCCGGGAGGCAACCAATCGCTGAAAAAACTCTGCGCCGACCTCACGCGTCCGTGACGGTAAGCGTTTTGCAGGAAGTGTTGAGGAGGATCACGTGAAGAATCCAACTCAGCCGGACACGCAGCCGGACGAATACATGCCCGATGCGCCGAACGCGCACAAGAACACGATCGCCGAGCCGGATCATGAAGGGGTGAATCCGCGCGACACCTCATCGATGCCGCGCGGTGAAGATGACGAGCAGACGCGGGCGGACAGCCCCGAGTTTCACGATCGGCCACCGACGAATCACCGATCCACCGATTAACACCGGTTAACGTAGTATACGGGCATGAAGACGACCGTGCTGACCCCGCTCCTCGCGTTGGTGATGGCCACGACACTCAGCGGCGATGCCGCGTGGAAGTGGTCCGGCAATTACGGCGACCAGGCCGTCGAGCTGCTGATCCTCGGCGACATCCAGGTGCACACGCGCCGCGCCGATCCGACGACGGCGTTCAATCGCATGCGCGAGACGCTCAAGAAAGCCGATCTCGTCTACGCCAATCTCGAAGGACTGCTGGTGAAGTCGGCCGGCACGACGATCGATATTCCCGACAAGCCCGAGTGGACCCATCCCGGACCTGACGGTGTGAAGGCGCTCAAGGCCGCGAACATCGCCGTGGTCGGCGTCGCCAACAACGTCGCGTCGGGCCGCGCCAACATTCTCAAGAGCCTCGGCGTCCTCGACGCCAACGGCATCCGCCACGCCGGCGCCGGCAGGAACATTGACGAAGCGCACCAGCCGGCGATTGTCGAGCGCAAGGGCGTCAAGATCGGGTTCCTGCAGTACACCGCGCGCTGGTACCAGGACAAGGACATGATTGCGACCGCGACCGAGGCGGGCGTCGCGAAGATCACGTCGCTCGACGGCATCACGATCGATCCCGGCGACCTCGCTCGCGTCAAGGCGGACATCAAGAAGCTTCGTCCGTTAGTCGACATCCTCGTCGTCTCGCACCACAACCGCGACGGCTCGACGGCGGTGCAATTCGGCGCGGTCAGGGGCACGAGCGCGGGTCGCGAGCGCTCGAAGACCGAGGAGTATCAGAAACAGCTCGCACGCGTGGCCCTCGACACCGGCGCCGACATGGTCTTCGGCCACGGCACCCACACCATCCAGGGCGTCGAGATCTACAACGGCAAGCCGATCCTGTACGCGATCGGGCACTCCACGTTCGATCAGCCCGGGTATGAGAAGTCGACCGACGGCCTCGTCGCCCGCGTGGTGATCCAGGGCAAGAGCATCCGCCGCGTCTCGTTCGTGCCGGTGTCGCGCGACGGTAACAACGACGTATATCTCCTCGATCCGTCCGAAGGCGAAGGCGCCAAGCTCGTGCGGTGGGTGAAAGAGCGATCGAGCGCGCCGCCGTCATTGCGGATCGACGGCCACGAAGTGGTCTTGATGGAGAAAACGCCGGCTACGAGCTCTCGTTAGCGAGCACGAAGAAGACGAGCACGACGATCGCCAGCAGGATCAGGAAGGCGATCTTCCACGGGCTGTACGGATAGCGGCCGGCGATACGGCCGGTGTAGCCGTTGACCACGACCTGGAAGTTTCGCGATCCGAACATGTAGACCAGCAGCCAGATCGGCACCAGCACGTGCTTGAAGGTCTTGCCCGAAAACACCGGGTGGATCACGAGATTGCGGTGCGTGTCGCCCGGCACCTGTTGCGCGCACAACTGCTCGAGCGTCGCGCGCATCTGCGCTTCCGAGTCCCCCGCCGCTTCCGTCAACGCCACCTGATACTGCTCGACGACGTGTCCCGACAGGAACGCGGTGTCGTACGGAACGATCTCGCTGGTGGGAAATGGCTCGACCTGGCGCAGCAGGTTGATGTCGACGCCGGTCGTGCCGGGCACCAGCTCGTCATCGAACGTGTGATCGACGACGCCTGACGCGGCTTCCCAACGCACCCGCCGTTCCTGGCGAACGACGCGATTGCCCTTGCTGTCGCGGCCTTCGACGTTCACGTAGTAGTAGTAACCGGCGTCCGCGTCCCACGGGCAATGCGCGCGCGCATCGAAGGTCCAGTACGGGATGTAGAGGCTCTTGACGGTGTCGACGAGCGCCGCCTTCGCGAGCCGGCCCGGCGCCAGCCACTTGCTGCGCCACCAGCCGCGGATGTCGTCGCGCACGCGATGGCGATCGATCTTGAACGGCAGGACGCCTTCGGGCCGGATCGGCGACTTGATGTCCTCGTAAGCGACCAGCGCCGGCGATCCGCAGAACTCGCAGTTCTGCCCGACGCGCGCCGCGTCGTAGACCATGATCGCCTTGCAGCTCTGGCACTGCACGCTGCGGCGTTCGGTTGAACGGTCGCGTTCGGCCGCCGCCGAATCGCGCAGCCCGTCGTCGAGCCCGCGCTCCGCGACCTTGCCGATCGCGCGATCGATCGCGTACGGCGATTCGGCCCCGCAGAACGGGCAGACCAGCAGCTGCTTGGACGGATTCCATTCCGCTTGCGCGCCGCACGCCGGGCAGGCGTGTTTCTCGACCGCCGAGACTGCGTCGGCCAACTTACTCCGAGAGGTAGGCGTTGAGCGCCGCGCGAGAGATGCGCCAGGTCGAGCCGATCTTCTTGCCCTTCAGCTCGCCTGACTGGAGGACCGCCATGACGTCCGCCTCGCTGACGCCGAGAGCGCGCGCCGCATCCGCGGGACCAACCAGGTCAGGCGCGACCGTCGGTGCCGCCGCGCCGCCGCCGAATCCCTGCTGCATCATCTGTTGCGCCAGGCCGAAGCCGACCGCGAGCTCCGCCGCGGTACCCGCCGGGCCGGCGCCGCCGGTGCCCTTCTCCATGCCCTGCGCCATCTGGTATTTCACGTAGTCGTTCAGGTTGCCGATCGCGGTCATGCTCGATCGCTTGTCGATGGCCGCCTCGACCTCGGGCGGCACCGAGACGTTTTCGACGATGAAGCTGGTGATCTCCATGCCGTACTTCGCGGTCACCGCGGGATTGATCATTGGCAGCAACGCGTCGCCGAGCTCACTGTAGCGAGAGGCGACGTCGAGCACCGGCACCTTCGCCGACGCGATCGCGTCGGTGAACAGACTGACGATGCGCGAGCGCATGGTGTCGTTGAATTCGTCGAGCCGGAAATTGTGGTCGGAGCCGGCGACCTCGCGGAGGAACGTCGCGGGCTGCACGATCCGGAAGTCGTAGGTGCCGAACGCGCGGACGCGGACCACCCCGAAGTCGTTGTCGCGCAGCATCACCGGGTTCGACGTGCCCCACTTGTTGCCGGTGAACAGCCGCGTGATCACGTAATAGACGTCGGCCTTGAACGGCGAATTGAAGCCGTGCTTCCATGACGCCAGCTTGGTCAGGATCGGGATGTTGTCCGTCGTCAGCGTGTGCTTGCCTGGCGTGAACGTGTCGCCGAACGCGCCGAGGTAGACGAACTGCGCGACCTGCGACTCGCGCACGATCAGCTGCGCGCCGTTCTTGATCGCCTTGTCGTCGTCCGGAAAACGATAGGACAGCGTGTCGCGGGAGTCATCGGTCCATTCGATGACGTCAATCAGCTCGCCCTTGAAGAAGTCGGTAATTCCCATGGCGGTAATTCTACTGCTTGAGCAATCGAATCAGCTGGCTCAGCCCTGCGCCGACCAGGCCGAGCGAGCCGATCTCGACGTCCCAGCCGGCCCGGCCCTCGAGGCCTTCGAACACCGACTCGGTCTGGCGCCGCGCGCGCTCGAGCGCCAGCGGCAGTGCCGGATCGATCGGCTTGTCGGTGCGATCGGCTTCACGCAGCTGCGCGATCAGCCGCTCCGCCTGCTGCATGTCAAGCATCGACAGCGGCGAGCCGCAGTGGCCGCAGTCCGATCGTTTCGCGAGATCGATCGGCGCGCCGCAGTTGGAGCAGTTAATGGTCTGGACGTTCTTGCGGAGCTCGGTGATCTGCTGCCTGGTCAGCGGCTTGACGAAGTCCTTCTCCTTCAGGACATCGAAGAACGTCGTCAGCCGGCCGTGATTGTTCGGGCAGCGGAAATACTCGAACCGCGTGCTGCGCTGCATGTCCTGGGTGCGGCGCAGCTGCGCCTTGCAGCGCGGGCACTTGGCAATGTCGCCGTCCTGGACTGCCGGCTTTGCCACATGCTCGCCGATGACGCGAAACATCGTCAGCGTCGCGCCGGGCGTGAGCTGCAGGTTTTCGTGCATGTCGAACCAGATCGCCTGGCAGGGGTCGCAGAGATCGATCGCGATCTCGCGGCCCATGTGGCCGTCGAGCGCCTGGTGCTCCATCGGCCGGTCGCAGCGCGGACAATTCATGGTTTAGACGGCTTGAAGGAGTCGGCGCAATTGAATCACGTTTCAGCCTTCAAGGCGTCCGGCCGCCCGGAGGGCGGCCCAGAAAAAGCTGTGCGGCCAATTCGTAGGAACGCAGCCTCGCCGCGTGATCGTAGATGTGCGAGACCGCGATCAACTCGTCGGCTTTCGTCGCGGCGATGAATTCCACAATCTGTCCCTGGATCGTAGACGGCGCACCGACGAACGACACCCTCGTCTGATTGGTGGGATCGGTCCGGTCCGAAGGGTCGCGCTCCCACTCTTTCGACGGCGGCGGCAGCGTGACCGGCCGGCCGGCGCGAAGGCTCGCGAACGACTGCCGTCCCGATGATGCGAGGAACCGCGCGTCGGCATCGGTCTCAGCGGCGACGATGTTCACGCCGAGCATCACGTAGGGCGACTTGCAGTGTTCCGACGGCGTGAAACGCTCGCGGTAAAGATCGATCGCCTGGTGCAGGAGCTGCGGCGCGAAGTGCGACGCGAACGAGAATGGCAGGCCGAGTGCCGCGGCGACCTGCGCGCCGAACAGGCTCGAGCCAAGAATCCAGATCGGCACGCGCAGGCCGGCGCCGGGAACCGCGACGACCTGTTGACCGGGCCGCGGCTCGCGAAAGTACTCGATCAGTTCCAGGACGTCGCGCGGAAACTCGTCGGGGTCGGCCTGCAGCGTTCGGCGCAACGCCAACGCCGCCGCGTGATCGGTGCCGGGCGCGCGGCCGAGGCCGAGATCGATGCGATCCGGAAACAGCGACGCGAGCGTGCCGAACTGCTCCGCCACCTGCAGCGGCGCGTGGTTCGGCAGCATGATGCCGCCGGCGCCGATGCGAATCGTCGACGTGCCCGCGCCGATGTGCCCGATCAGCACCGCAGTCGCGGCGCTGGCGATGCCAGGCATGTTGTGATGCTCGGCCAGCCAGTAGCGCCGATAACCCCACCGCTCCGCGTGCTGCGCCAGGTCGAGAGCATTCCGGAACGACTGCGCCGCCGTGCCGCCCTCGACGATCGGCGCAAGGTCGAGGACTGATAACGGCAACATCAGAAGTGTAAAGTTTAAGGTCTAAAGTTTAAAGTTGAGTCATAAGTTTGAAAGTTCGAGTTCCAACTTAGAATTGGAAACTCAACGTTAAACTTTAAACCTTAAACTTTAGACTTCAGTTCCTGATGCCCGCAATGCCCGACTGGTTGGAGCCGATGGCGGCGACGCTGACCCAGGATCGCTTCGCCGGCGGCGACTGGCTGTTCGAGCGCAAGTACGACGGCATCCGGCTGCTGGCCTACAAGCGCGGCCGCGACATC
>JAYWEJ010000058.1:0-13375 GCA_043779345.1 Acidimicrobiia bacterium
TCCACCGGCGCGCAGAACGACTTGCAGCGCGTCACCGACGTGGCGCGATCGATGGTCACCGAATGGGGCATGAGCGAGAAGCTCGGCACCGTCAACTACGACCAGAACCGCCGCGGCCGCTTCCTCGATCTCGGCATGCCGGCCGAACGCGGCAACTACAGCGAAGAAACGGCGCGCGTCATCGACGAAGAGGTCAAGATGATCATCGCCGGCGCGCACGAAGTCGCCCGCCGCGTCCTCCGCGAGAACCGAGACATCCTCGAGCGCGTCACCCGCTACCTCCTGGAAAAAGAGGTCATGGAGGGCGACGAGCTGCGCGCCATGATGAATACCCCGCGGGCGGTGAATCTTTAGAGGGCTACGGGCCTGCGGGCTACGGGCCTGCGGGCTACGGGCTTGCGGATCTCGCAGCTGGATTTTTCCGTAAGCCCGTAGACCGTAAGCCCGCAAGCCCTCTTGACTGCAATGCAGGCATCGATATAGCCTGCAATGCAGACATGGCACCCATCTACCTCGGCGAATTCGAATACGCGGTCCTGCTGGCCATCCTCCACATCGACGAGGGGGCGTATGCCGTCCCGGTCCGTGAGCTGATCGAGGAACGAACCGGCCGGCCGGTGGCCCGGGGCGCGCTCTATACCGGTCTCGATCGCCTCGAAGCCAAGGGCTGCCTCAAGTCGCGAATGGGCGACCCGTCCGAGGAACGTGGCGGCAAGGCCCGCCGCTATTACGCGGTCACTCCCGCCGGCCTCAAGGCCATCCGCGCCACGCACGAAGCCATGAGCAGCATGACCAGAGGTCTCGAGTCGATTCTGAAGGTGCACATATGACGACTACGACCGTCCCCTCCCGCTTCGCCGAACGGCTGTTGACCCTGGTCGTGCGTGACAGCGAGCTGCGCGAGTCGATGATCGGCGATTTGCGCGAGGAGTTCGCGCGCTACGCGGGCCGGGTCGGTTTTGAGCGGGCCTCACGGTGGCATCTTCGCCAAAGCCTCAGCATTGCCGTGCGATACGGATTTATTCGACTGTTCCGCCGCAAACCGCCGGTGCGGTGGGTCTCGATCGCCGAATACGACACCGACGGCCGGCGCTGGGCGGGACTGTCGCGCGATCTGCGCTACGCCTGGCGCGCGCTCGGCCAGCGACCACTGGTGTCGTTCACGGTCGTCGTCACGCTCGCGCTCGCCCTGGCGGCCAACAGCATCACCTTCAGCCTGATGGACGCGCTCGTGCTCCGTCCGTACCGTTTCGCCGGCGTCGATCGTCTCGTCATGGCCACCACCGCGCCGCAGGATGCCAACTTCTTCGATCGCATCAACGTCACCGCCGCGGACTTTCGCGAGTGGCGCGAACGGTCGACGACCGTCAAGGACTGGGCGATGTACCAGTGGTGGGATGCGAACCTGTCCGGCGTCGACGTCCCCGAGCAGGTGCCCGCGTTCTTTGTCTCGCCGGGATTCTTCGAGCTGATGGGCTCCAGTCCGATCCTGGGCCGCGCGTTTACGGTGAGCGAGGCGCAGCCGGGCCAGCACCAGCGCGTCGTGCTCGGACACGGACTGTGGGCCCGGCGATTCGCATCCGACCCGAACATCGTCGGCAAGAGCGTGCGGTTGGACGGCGAGCCGTACGAAGTCGTCGGGGTTGCGGTCCCTGGCTTCACCACACCCGATGGCGCTGAGTTGTGGGCGCCGATTGCCCTCACCGATCAGCAGTGGGCCAACCGCCGGGACGAAAATTTCGGCATCATCGGCCGGCTGGCGGACGGCGCAACCGTCGAACAGGCGCGAGCCGAGATCACGACGATCGTTGACGCCCAGCGGCGCGATCATCCGGAAAGCAACGTCCGCCGTTACGCGCGCCTGCTGTCATTCACGAACGGCATGGCCGACCCCGGCGCCGGCGCATTCATCGGCATCTGGCAGGGCGCCGCCCTGCTGCTGCTGTTGATTGCCTGCGCCAACATCGCCAACCTGCTGATGGCCCGCGGCGCCGAGCGATCGCCGGAGTACGCGATCCGGCTCGCGCTCGGCGCCAGCCGCGCGCGGATCTTCACCCAGACCCTGATCGAGGGACTGCTGCTGGCGCTGATCGCGCTGATCGTCTCGATGCCGCTGCTGGCGATTGGACTCGGCCTGTCGCGCGCCTCGATACCCGCCTCGGTGCTGCGATTCGTGCCAGGCTGGTCGTTCATTCGCATCGACATCCCGCTGTTGCTGGCAACGGCGCTGCTCGGCACCGTCGCAATGGTCGTGTTCTCGCTGTTGCCGGCCATTCAGGCAATGCGGGCGCACGTCTCGGACACGCTGCGGCAATCCGGGCGGAGCCTGACGCCCGGCCGCAACCGGCAGTGGCTGCGCAGCGCGCTCGCCGCGACACAGGTCGCACTCGCGCTCGCCTTGTTGTTCGCGTCGACGATGTCGCTCGACGCGGCCGACCGGACCGTGAACGGCGTGCTGGGCTTCGACAAGAGCAACGTGCTGGTGGCCCAGCTCAATCTACCGGAGCGTAGCTATAGCGATGCCGAGACGCGGCGCCGGTTCATCAACGACGTGATGGACGGGGTGCGCGCGATTCCAGCGGTGTCGGACGTCGGCGCCATCAGCCTCATCCCCAATGCGTTCAACAATCAGAGCCGCCGGTTCTTCCCTGAGGGCGAGGAACTGAAGGAACACGAGGCGGAGTTCGCCCAGTACCGAAGCGCGGACAGCGGCTTTTTCGCGGCGATGAAGATTCCGCTCATCCGCGGCCGCCTGTTCGACGCATCCGATCGCGTCGATGGCCCGCAGGTCGCGATCGTCAGCGCCACCCTTGCTCGGAACTACTGGGGGGACATCGACCCGATCGGCAAGCGATTCAAACTGGCGATCGATGGACCGTGGATCAGCGTGGTCGGCGTTGCCGGCGACGTGGTGCACAACTGGTTCGTGCGGGAGTTCGAGACCGTGTATCGGCCGCTCAGCCAGACCGCGCCGTACTCGGTCGCCTTCGCGCTGAGAACGATCGGCGATCCGACCGCCCTCGGCGGCGACCTGCGGCGGGCGATTGCAAAGGTCGATGCCGATCAGCCCATCGCGTCGCTGGCGTCCATGGAAACGCTGGTCGAGGAACGGGCGGCGGGCTTTGTGTTCATCGCGAACGCGCTCGGCGTCGTCGGAGCGATCGCGCTGGTCCTCTCGATCATGGGGATCTACAGCTTGATGGCGTTCCTGACAGCTCAGCGCACGCAGGAAATGGGCGTGCGCATGGCGCTCGGCGCGGGCCGATGGCAGGTCATTCGCACGAGCACCAACCGCGCCATCGTCATCACCGCGATCGGCGCAGGCATCGGCTCCGTCCTGGCGCTCGGTCTTGGCCGAGTGATGGAGTCGCAGCTGTTTGGCCTCGTGAGCATCAACCTGTTCCAGCTTGCAGGCCTGGTCGCGGTGCTGGCCGCGGTCGCATTGCTGGCGGCCTACCTGCCTGCTCGCCGGGCCGCACGCCTCGATCCGATGAGTGCGCTTCGAGAATCGTAGGTTATAGTCTCGGCCGAGGTTGTCCTTGGCCGAACTCTTCTACCAGAACTACAGCCCTGTTTCCGGCAGCATCCTGCTGTCGGCGCTCGTGGCGTCGATACCCCCGATCCTGCTGGCGTTGATGCTCGCCGTCTGGCGGTTCTCGCCGTGGAAGTCCGCGATCGCCGGCGCCACCAGCGCATTCCTGCTCGCGTGGCTGGTCTGGGGCATGCCGTTCGCGCTGACCGTCTCCGCCGCGACCCACGGGATGGCCTTCGGCCTGTGGCCGATCTGCTGGATCGTCTTCAGCTCGGTGATGTTCTACAACCTCTCGGTCGAAAGCGGCGACTTCGACGTCATTCGTCGCTCCCTGTCGCGGCTGACGACCGATCGGCGCATCCAAATCCTGCTGGTGGCATTTTGTTTCGGCGCGCTAATCGAAGGCATTGCCGGCTTCGGCGCGCCCGTCGCGATCACCGCCGCCATGCTCGCGGGCCTCGGCTTCGAGCCAATCACCGCCGCCGTGATGGCGCTGATCGCCAATACCGCACCGGTCGCGTTCGGGTCGCTGGGCATTCCGGTCACGACGCTCGGCGGCCTGCTGGCGCCGATGCTCGGCGAGGATGTGCAAACGACGACGCGCGCGCTGTCGGCGATGGTCGGCCGTCAGCTGCCATTCTTCTCCTTGATCATCCCCGCCTATCTGGTGGTTCTCTACGCCGGATGGCGGTCGATGTGGGCGGTCTTCCCCGCCGTATTCACGGCCGGCCTGTCGTTTGCCATCGGCCAGTTCCTGGTCTCGAACTACGTCGGCCCGGAGCTCACCGACACGCTGGCGGCGCTGTTCTCGCTCGCGTCCGTCGCACTGTTGTTGAAGTTCTGGCAGCCGAAGGACGCCTACGTCGACGGCCGGCCGGTCGTCGCCGAAACGATCGTCGATGCCTCCGGGCGCGTCGGGCGCGCCTATGCGACCTACGGCATCCTCATCGTCACCGTGCTGATCGGCCAGATCGGGAACTTTGCCGGGATGAAGGAACTGAAGCCGCCGGCGAACGTCACGATGTTCCTGCGGTGCGGACAGATCGGCAACGCACTGTGTCCCGAGCCGTGGGTCGGCAACACGGCGGCGGTCGATCCGCAAGGGTTCCGCTTCCCGGTGTGGGAGTTCAGCTGGCCGGGCGCCTACAACAACATCGACGGCAAGATGGTCGGCCGCGTGCAGCGGGGAGCCCCCGTCGTCGCGACGACCTCGCCGTACCCGCTCACCTATCGCCTCGATTTTTTGGCGACGGCCGGCACGCTGGTGCTGTTTGCGACCTTCATCGCCTTGATCCCGATGGTGGCCGCGGGAGCGAAGCCGGGGATTCTTGGCGTCGCGTTCCGAAAAACATGGGCGCAGCTGCGGCTGCCGATCGTGACGATCGCTTTCATCCTGTCGATTGCGACGGTGATGAACTATTCCGGCATGACCTCGTCGATGGCGCTGGCGCTGGCGGCGACGGGCTGGCTGTTCCCGTTCTTCTCGGCGTGGCTCGGCATGCTCGGGGTGTTCCTCACCGGCAGCGACACCTCTTCGAACACGCTGTTTGGACCGCTGCAGGCGACCACCGCAAAGGTGTCGGGCCTCGATCCGATCCTGATGGCCGCGACCAACAGCTCCGCGGGTGTGATGGGCAAGATGATCAGCCCGCAGAATCTTTCGGTCGGCGCCGCGGGCGTCGGCGCGGTCGGCCGTGAAGGCGAGATCTTCTCAAAGGTGATCTTCCACAGTTTGTTCCTGACGGCATTGATGGGCCTGCTGGCGATGTTCCAGCAGTATGTGGTGCCGTGGATGATCCCGAAACTGTAGGGCAGGCGGGTCTGAAGACCCGCCTCTACGACTACTTCAGCTCTTCGGGAATCGGAGGGGGCTCGGGCATTTTCCTCGGGCCCGGAGCGGCCTGGTCGCCGATGAAGCCGCAGGTCTTGTGCGAGCCGTCGCAGAACGGCTTCTCCTTCGACTGACCGCAGCGGCACAGCGCAAACGGTTTCTTCGGGACCACGTACTCGGCGCCGGTCCAGTCCACCAGCTTCACATCCTCGCCCTCAACCAGCAGCGAGCCATTCTGTCGAACCTTAATCGTGATCATTAGCTGCCCCTTTGCATCGCGGACAGGAACTCCGCGTTGGTCTTCGTCTTAGCCATCTTGTCGAGCAGTAATTCCATCGCTTCGACCGGCGACAGCGGGTTCAGCACGCGACGCAGCACGTAAATACGCTGGAGATCTTCCTTGGGCAACAACAGCTCTTCCTTGCGAGTGCCGCTCTTGAGGATGTCGATCGCCGGGAACGTGCGCTTGTCGGAGAGCTTCCGATCGAGATGGATTTCCATGTTGCCGGTGCCCTTGAACTCTTCGAAGATGACATCGTCCATGCGCGAGCCGGTGTCGATGAGCGCGGTGGCGACGATGGTCAGCGAGCCGCCCTCCTCGATGTTGCGGGCGGCGCCGAAGAAGCGCTTCGGCTTCTGCAGCGCGTTGCTGTCGAGACCGCCCGACAACACCTTGCCCGATGCCGGAATGACGGTGTTGTAGGCGCGGGCGAGACGCGTCACCGAGTCGAGGAGGATTAAGACGTCTTTCTTGTGCTCGACGAGGCGCTTCGCCTTCTCGATCACCATCTCGGCGACCTGCACGTGACGCTGCGCCGGCTCGTCGAACGTGGACGAGATCACCTCGCCGTCGACCGATCGCTGCATGTCGGTGACTTCTTCGGGACGCTCGTCGATGAGCAACACGATCAGGTAGACCTCGGGATGGTTCTTGGCGACCGACTGGGCAATCGCCTGCAGCAGCATGGTTTTGCCGGTGCGGGGCGGCGCGACGATCAGGCCGCGCTGGCCCTTGCCGAGCGGCGTCATCAGGTCCATGACGCGGGCCGAGAGATTTTCCGCCTCGGTCTCGAGCTTGATGCGCTCGAGCGGATAGAGCGGCGTGAGGTTTTCGAAGAACAGCTTCTCGCGCGCCTGGTCGGGCGCTTCGAAGTTGACCGCTTCGACTTTGATCAGCGCGAAGTAGCGCTCGCCTTCTTTCGGCGGGCGGATCTGCCCGGAGACCGTGTCGCCGGTCTGCAAATCGAACTTGCGTATCTGTGAGGGGGAAACGTAGATGTCGTCGGGGCCCGGCAGGTAGTTGTAGTCGGGAGCGCGCAGGAATCCGAAGCCATCGGGCAGCACTTCGAGGACGCCTTCGGAGAAGATGAACCCGCTCTGCTCGGTCTGCGCCTTGAGGATCTGGAAGATCAACTCCTGTTTGCGCACGCCGGTGGCGCCGGGCACCTCGAGATCCTTGGCGACCTGCGTGAGGTGCTGGATCGTCATCTCTTTCAGCTCGGTGATGCTGAGCCCGGGCTTCTTGCTCTCGTTCAGCGCATGTTCGGCCGATTCGGCGGCGACGTCGGGCTGCGGCGGGGGTTGATGACCGCCGCCACCGCGGTGGGGTCCGTGACGCTTGTGACTAGGCATGCAGGCTATCCAGGGTGATTAACGCTTCCAGGTTGTCAGGGTCTGATTGAGAGTGCGGAGCAAGTCCGCGAGAGAGAACGGCAGCAAAACCGACCGAAACTGCCGGTAGTATAGCAGAAGTGCATCGCATCACGGTTCCGCTGCTCCTGCTCGCAGCGCTGACCTTTTTCGCGGGTCTGGGGCGTGGCGCCATCACCGATTCCGACGAGGCATTCTATGCGGAATCGTCCCGCGAAATGGTCGCCTCCGGCGACTGGATCACCCCGCATTACAACTACCAGCCGCGCTTTCAGAAGCCGGTGCTCTATTACTGGCTGACGTCGGCGACCTACCTGGTGGCGGGCCCGACCGAAATGGGCGCGCGGCTGTGGGCGGCGCTGGCGGGCGTCGGCCTGGTGCTCGTGACCGCGGCCGCCGGCCGGCGCTGGTACGACGAAACCACCGGTCTTCTCGCCGGCGCGATCGTCGCCACCAACTTCGGGTACTTTTCGATCGGGCGCATGGCGCTTCCCGATCTGCCGCTGACGTTTTGCATCACGCTGGCGATATGGGCGTTCCTGGTGTCGACGCTCGAGCAGGAGCGGAACCCCCGCAAGTTCGTGATCCTCGCCGCGCTCGGACTTGGCCTCGGCTTCCTGATGAAGGGCCCGGTCGGCGTGATCATCCCGGCGATGGTGATCGTGCCGGTGCTGATGATCGAGCGCCGATCGATCGGTCTGAACCCCGCCGACATCGTGCTCGGGTTTCTGATCTTCATCGGCGTCGCGATGCCGTGGTACCTGATGATGTGGGGGCGACACGGCAATGACTACCTGCAAGGCTTCTTCGTCGGCGACAACTTCGAGCGCTTCGCCACCGATCGGTTCAACGATCCGCGCCCGTGGTGGTTCTACCTCCCCATCGTCGCCGGAGGATTGCTGCCATGGACGCCGCTGGCGCTGGTGTGGCTCGGGCCGATCACGCAGTTCCTGCGCGGCCGCCGCGCGGTCGGCACGATCGATCTCCGGCTGCTGATGTGGGCGGGGCTGCCGCTGCTGTTCTATTCGATCTCGGTCGGCAAGCAGCCGCGCTACGTGCTGCCGGTGCTGCCGCCGCTGGCGCTGCTGCTGGCGTCCTCGATTGTCGAGCGCACGCAGGAATGGCGCGGCTTCGACGGCGTCAGGTCGATGCCGCGGCGCGCCCTGCCGGTCGTCGTCGGTTCGCTACTGAGCGGCGGGTTTTTCGTCACCCTTGCGGTGCTGCTGTATCGCGCGCAGCCGCTCTTGATTAACGTGCAGTCGGTCTACACCACGATCGCGGCGTACGCGATCGCGGTGATGGGCGCGCTGGTGATTCTCGCGGCGCTCTCGGGCAGTTGGCGAAGCGCTCCGGTGGTGATTGCGCTGGCCGCGGCGGTGACGCTGCCAGTGGTGCAGTACGGCGCGCTCTCGAGCGGCGGTGACGATACGGTTCGACAGATGGCGAAGTTGGTGCAACAGCATCGCCAGGGCAACGAACAGGTCGGCACCATGGGCGTGTTCGTGCGCAACCTGGTCTTCTATTCGGGGATCCGCACCACCGACGTCATCACCGACGATCAGGCCCGCGATTTCCTGGCACAGGCCGAGCGCGCCTTGATGGTGGTGCCGGCGGACGCGATGGATCGGATCGAGCGCGACAAGGGCGTGAAGGTGCAGCGGCTGGCGGAGCTGTTGTATTTCAACGAAGCCGGTGTTCGCGTCCGCACGCTGCTCTGGCCGGACCTCTCGCGCGATCTGACGCGCGTCGTCCTGGTGTCGAACCGGTAAGTAGTCGCGTTCTTCAACGCTGCCCAGGCGCGCACGGCATCAGCGCGTCGCGGTGAGCTTTCCTGATGACTCGAGCTTCTCTACGAAGCTCTTGATGCGATCGCAGCCTTCCTGCAGCCGCTCGGTCGACGTCGCATAGGACAACCGGAAATATCCGGGCGCGTCGAAGCCTTCACCAGGCGTGACGGCCACCGACACCTCTTTCAGCAGCGCTTCTGCGAGCTCGCCCGAGCTGCGGAGCCCCGCCGGCGACAGCAGCTCCGCTACGTACGGGAACAGGTAGAAAGCACCACCGGGTTTCACGCACACCAAGCGCGGATCGGCCGTCAGCCACCCGTGCACGGCGTCCCGGCGCTTCCGATACTCATTGAGCATCATCGTCACGCCGTCCTGCGGTCCGGTCAGCGCGGCGATCGCGGCCTTCTGCGTGATCGAGTTGATGTTCGACGTCGAATGGCCCTGGACGACGTTGCACTGCGCGATGACGTCCTTCGGACCGATCGCCCATCCGCATCGCCACCCCGTCATCGCATACGCCTTCGACGCGGCGCTGCAGATCACCGTCTTGTCGCGCATCCGCTCGAACAGGACCTTCACGAGGTTGTGCGGGACCGGCTCGTAAATCAGCTTTTCATAGGTGAAGTCGAGGACGATCCAGATGCCGCGGGCGGCGGCGGCATCCGCGAGCCTGGCCATCTCGGCTTCCGACATCAGCGCGCCGGTGGGATTACACGGCGAGTTGACGACGATCGCCTTGGTGCGCGGTGTCATTGCATCGATGAAGGTCGCGGCCTTGATCGCGAAGCCGTCCTCCATGTGCGTCTGCACGATCACCGGCGTGGCGTCAGCCAGCTTGATCTGATCGACGATGCTCGGCCAGAACGGGCCGTGCGTGATCACCTCATCGCCCTGCTCGTAGAGGACCATCGCCGCGTTGTAGAGCGCCTGCTTGGCGCCGGCGGTCATGATCACTTCTTCCGGCTTGATCGCGACGCCGTAATCAATGCGGTAGCGCTGCGCGACGGCGTCGCGCAATTCGAGGACGCCGGCCGAGGGCGTGTATTTCGTGAAATTCGAATCGAGCGCGGCGTGAGCGGCCGCCTTGACGTGCTCGGGGGTCGGGAAATCCGGCTCGCCGGCGCCGAGATCGACGACGTCGACACCGCTGCGGCGCAGCCGATCGGCCTCCGCGGAGACTTTCAACGTGGGTGACACGGTCACCCTGCTCATACGCGATGCGAAGCTCATAATGTCAGGCCATCGGGCCGTCAGGCCAACCGGCCATCAGGCTATTGCTTCTTGGATTTTTGTTTCGCTCGAAGCTGCTCTTCCACGATTGGCGGCACCAGCCCGGTGACTTCGCCGCCGAGCGTGAACACTTCCTTGATCAGCCGCGAGCTGATGTAAGTGTATTGCTCCGCGGGCATCATGAACACCGTCTCGAGCCCCGGCGCCAGGTGACGGTTCATCAGCGCCATCTGGAACTCGTATTCGAAATCCGACACGGCGCGCAGGCCGCGCACCAGCACGCTGGCGTGCTTGCGTTGTGCGTAGTCGACGAGCAGGCCGTTGAACGTTTCCGCCTGGACGTTCGGATTGCCCTTGAAGACGTCGCGGATGATCGCGACACGCTCGCTCTCGCTGAACAGCGGCGTCTTCTCGACGTTGGCGAGAATCGCCACGATGATCGAGTCGAAGATCCGCGCGCCACGCTCGATGATGTCAACGTGGCCGCTGGTCAGCGGATCGAAGGAGCCGGGGTAGATGGCGATGCGCTTGGGTGTCGGGGTGCTCATGTGTAAAAGGTCAGCGCGCTATCGCCCGAGGTGACGGTCCGTGTCAGTGTCGCGCCGTCCGGCTGCGGCGGAATGACGCGCGACGAGTGTTCGAGGATCACGAGCCCGCCGGGGGCACGCTGCCCCGCGGCATCCCGCACCGCCTCTTCCAGGTTCGCGTAATCGTACGGCGGATCGAGCACCACCAGATCAAACGGACCGCCGGGAAGCGGATGCTTGAGCGCGCGCGACGCGACGTCGCGGATAATAACACAGCGGTCCGACTCGCCGCAGAGCGCCGCGTTCTCGGCGATGAGACCGGCGGCACGGCGATCGTTGTCGAGGCACGTCGCCGCGACCGCGCCGCGGCTCAGCGCCTCGAGCGCCACCGCGCCAGTGCCCGAGAACACGTCAAGCACGCGCGCGCCGGGGGTCCGTGTCTGCAGGATGTTGAACAGCGTCTCGCGCAGCTTGTCGGAGGTCGGCCGAATCCCGGCCCACTTGGGTGTCTTCAGGGTTCGTCCTTTGTTGGTCCCCGCAATGATTCTCATAGTCAGGCCAATAGGCCAATAGGCCAATAGGCCAATTGGCGAATAGGGCAACACTCAGCCTACCGTGATGAGGCCGAATTGACGTTGCCATACGCTCTTCACGTACTCCTGCAGCGCGGCGCTGAGCGTGCCGGCCTCGACGCGCGTCCGCGCTTCCTCGAAGGCGCGCTCGAGAAGATCGCCGTCGCGCATCAGATCACCCGCCCGGAGGGTGGGCAGGCCAGACTGCCTGGTGCCGAAAAAATCGCCCGGGCCGCGCAGGCGCAGGTCGCGCTCCGCGATCACGAAGCCGTCGCTGGTCTCGGCCATCGCCTTCAGCCGTTCCCGCGCATCATCGGACCACGGCGCCTGGTAGAGCAACACGCAGGTCGAGCTGTGCCGGCCGCGGCCAATGCGGCCGCGCAATTGGTGAAGCTGCGACAAACCAAACCTCTCGGCATGTTCGACAACCATCAACGTCGCGTTCGGCACGTCGACGCCGACTTCAACGACGGTGGTCGAGACGAGAATCTGCAGCTCCCCCGCCGCGAAGCGGTGCATCACCGATTCCTTCTCGTCGCCCTTCATGCGGCCGTGCAGCAGCGCCACGCTGAATTCGGGAAAGATCTTGGTGATCTGCTCCGCCATTGCGGTGGCGGCCTTGAGGTCGATCTTTTCGGACTCCTCGACGAGTGGATAGATCACGTAGACCTGCCTCCCGCCGCGGACCTCGTCGCGCATCATCCCGTAGACTTCGTCGCGCCGCGAATCGGCCTTCACCATCGTCTTGATCGGCAGGCGGCCCGGCGGCAGCCCGCGGATCACCGACACCTCCATATCGCCGCACTCGGTCAAGGCCAGCGTGCGTGGGATCGGCGTGGCGGTCATAACGAGCACGTCTGGATTGGCGCCCTTGGCGGCGAGCGTGCCGCGCTGCACGACGCCGAAGCGATGCTGCTCGTCGATCACACACAGCGCCAGCGACTTGAACTTGACGTGCTGCTGGATCAGCGCCTGGGTGCCGACGACGAGGTTGATCTCACCGCGTTCGATCGCCGGCAGCAGCTCGCGGCGGGTCGCCGCGGTGACGCGTCCGCTCAGCAGCGCGACCCGGTACGGCCTGCCGTCGAACGCTTTGACGATGGTGCGGTAATGCTGCTCGGCAAGGATCTCGGTCGGCGCCATGAACGCGACCTGGTAGCCGTTCTCCATCGCCACGATCGCGGCCAGCAGCGCGACGATGGTCTTGCCCGCGCCGACGTCGCCCTGCAGCAGGCGCTGCATCGGCCACGTGCGCTGCATGTCGGCGACGATCTCGGCCAGCGCATCCCGTTGTCCCTCTGTCAGCTTGAACGGCAGCACGGCGCGCGCCGACTGGCGAATGCGGTCGTCGACCTTCGATACCAGGCCTTTCCTGACCTGCGCGTTGTCGTGGCGCCGCAGCGCCAGGCCGGTCTGGAAGACGAAGAAGTCCTCGAACACGAGCCGGCGTTGCGCCGGCGTCATGAACGCGTTCAGCTGATCGATGTTGGTCTCCGGCGGCGGAAAATGCGCCGCCCACAGCGCCGCCTTGCGAGTCAGCCAGCCTTCGCGCGCCAGGATGTCGTCGGGAACCGGATCGAAACCGCCGTCCGGAAGCTGGTTGAGCGCCTGCCACACAAACCGCCGTTGCATATTGGTGGTGACGCTACCGGTGCGCTCATACACGGGAACGATACGACCCGTGTGCAACTGCTCGTCCGGTTCCCCGCTCCCGGCTCCCGGATCCCGGTCCTTGACGATTTCGAATTCAGGATCCGTGATCTGCAATCCGCGCGAACCCCAGATCTCAACCTTGCCGAACAGCACGATGCGCTGCTGCGACTTGATCACGTCCTTGAGGAACGCCTGGTTCGGCCACACCGCCTGGACCTGGCCGCTCTCGTCCTGCACCAGCGCGGAGAACAAACGAAAGCCGGGCCGGCGCGTGTGCGCGAGGCCGGCGTTGAGCACGGTCCCCGACACCGCCGCCGTCATGCCCGGCCGCAGCGAGATGATCTTCTGCATGCGGCTGCGATCCTCGTAGCGGCGAGGAAAGCGGAACAACAAATCTTCGACGGTGTTGAGCCCGGCCTTCTTGAGGTCCGCGGCCTTGCGGGGGCCGACGCCTTTCAGATACTGCAAAGGCATCGGCAGGACGTCGTCCGCCATGCGCTATTGGTGGACGGTGAAACGATTGGCGTCGACGTCGATGCGGCGAATCTCGGCAGGCAGCGCGAAGGTGTCGTCGATCGACGAGCCTCTCGGAT